>JANMWV010000375.1:0-3532 GCA_031394165.1 Actinomycetes bacterium | reverse complement strand
GAGACGAGCATCGCGAGCGTCGTGCACAGCCGCCAGTACTGCGAGTGGAGCTTGCCGCGGGCCAGCCCGAGCTCTGCGCCGCCGGCGAGCATCAGCACCTGCGCCCACGACCCGTGCGCGATCATGTGGATCGTCGAGTTCGTGTAGAAGGTCATCACCGGCCACATGGCGACGCCGAGGAAGAACATGAGGCCCGGCCAGAGATAGCGGCGCCACGGCCGCAGCCCCCAGGTCTCGCGGCCGACGACGGTCTCGGCGAGCAGCAGCAGCCCGAGGATGAGGAAGCCGGTGGCGAACCACCAGTGCACCATCTCCGCCGGGGGGATCAGGCCGATGACCATCACTCGCGCGCCTGCAGGTCCTCGACGATGCCCGGGGCGAGCAGGAGCCTGAAAAGCACCCCGACGAGCACGACGTAGAGCGGCGCCTCGCCGAGCAGCCACCAGAACCCCTGCCCGTGCGGATGCAACAGCGTCAGGCGCCACGGCTGCACGAGCGCCCACACGACGCCGCCGAGCGCGGCTGCAGGTCCGATTGCGAGCACCACGCGCGCGCGCAGCGCCAGCGGCGCCTCCCGCTCGCTCGTGTTCGTCTGTAGATCGTGCGCGATGTCCGCGCTCACGTTTCCTCCTTTGTCCGACGTCGGTCACTGCCGTCGCGCGGTGCGCGCGCGACTCAGACCGGCAACGGCGGAGGGCGTGACTCGAACGCGAGCCCGAACAGCGCGCGCGGCGCGCGGGAACCTGTGGAGAGCCGGTGCCGTGCGGGGATCTTCGGCTCGACGAGCCGCCGGACGAACGCGATGACCTCGCCGGCCAGCTTCTCGAAGTCGCCGAGCCAGAGCTCGACCGTGCGGAAGACCACCGCGACGATGACCGCGAGGACGGCGAACACCGGCAGGGCCGAGCTGTGCAGCCACGGGTCGAGCAGATGCCGTTGGCCGACGAGGAGCCGCTCCGCATCCGCCTGGACGAGATAGAGCGAGGCGGTGACGACGAACGAGACGAGCCAGAGCCGCCACGAGAGCTCGACACGCATGCGCGGCGCGCGGCGAATTGAGCGGACGCCGACCGCAGCCGCGATGCGACGGGCGGCACGCGCGGCCGCGTGCGCCTTGGCGACGCGCCACGCGAGTCGCGCGAGCATCAGCGCGACGGCGACCTTCACACCGGCGAGGAGGAACGGGTAGTACTGGGCATGCGAGTAGCTCACCGAGCCGACGCGGCGGCCGACATCGAGCCGATGCGTGAGGCTCCGCCCGGCGAGCTCGGCGACGAGCGCGAGCAGGACGAGAGCGAGCGCGGCGAGGAGACGCTGATGGCCGCGGGCGCGGTTCACACTCGTAGTGTGAAGCCGGTCCCAACCGCTCGTCAACGTGCGCTCCGGATGGCTGTTGCCGCGGCGGGGTGCGTGCACGGTCGCGGCATCAGTCATCTATCCCAAGAGTGTGAGTGACCAGTCGTTCCGGTGCTCGGCGTCGAGCGAGAACAACAGGATGCGCTGGAAGCGTCCGAGGCAGAGAGAGCCCTCGCTGAACGGAACCTGCTCGCTGCGCGGGGCGAGCAGCGCCGCGACGAGGCGCTCGCGGCCGTCGACGTCGCTCGGCACGATACGCTCGAGCAGGCCTTCGAGATCCTCGAAGAAGCCGGTCTCCCGCTCCTGGATCCGCACGAGCGAACGGCCGTGGGTCGCGTGAATGTACGCGATGCCGTCGCTGCGCCCGGAGCTCGCGACCGTCCGCGCCACGTCGTTCGTGACGTCCATCACCGACAGCGTCGGCAGCGCCGCCGCGATCGAGTACGGGACCTCGATGCTCGTCATACGCCCGCGACCTCCCTCGGCAGCCGGAAGTGCACGTCCTCACGGGCGACGGTGATCTCCTCGATGGTGGGATAGCCGCGCAGCGCGAGGCGCTCGGCCGTCGCGCGCACGAGCTCCTCCGGCGTCGACGCGCCTGCCGTGAGCCCGACCACCTCGTGCCCGCCGAGCAACTCCTCGCCGAACGAGTTCTCGCCATCGACGAGCGTCGCCTCCGCGCCGGCCGCCTGCGCGACCTCGACGAGGCGCTGCGCGTTCGAGCTGTTCTCCGAGCCGATCACGAGGATCAGCGTCGCGCCCTGCGCGACCATCTCCTTGACGGCGTCCTGGCGGTTCTGCGTCGCGTAGCAGATGTCGTCGTGGTGCGGCCGCCGCAGCGAGCCGCCGACGTTCTCACCGAGCGCCTCGACGATCGGCGCGACGTCGTCGAGCGACAGCGTCGTCTGCGTGATCACGGCGACCGGCTTGTCGGTCTTGAGCGCCCGCGCCTGCTCGGGCGACTCGATCCCGACGGTGTCGTCGGGCCGCTCGCCGAGCGTTCCGATCACCTCGACGTGGTTCGCATGACCGACGAGCGCGACGAGATGGCCGCTGTCGGCATACCGGCGCGCCTCGGCGTGCACCTTGTTCACGAGCGGGCAGGTGGCGTCGACGATCCTGAGGCCGCGCGCCTGCGCGTTCTCCTTCACCGACGGTGCGACACCGTGCGCGGAGAGCACGCAGAGCTCACCCGCCGGGATCTCCGACTCGTCCTCGACGAACACCGCGCCGAGCGCCTCGAGCCGGCGCACGACGTGCTCGTTGTGCACGATCTGATGGCGAACGTAGACGGGCGCGCCGTGCTGCTCGAGCAGGCGCTCGACGATCTCGATCGCGCGGTCGACGCCGGCGCAGAAGGAACGAGGCGCCGCGAGCAAGACGCGGCCGCTCATGCTGCGCATCCCTGGAGCGCGCGCAATGCAGTGAGTGCGTCGCGCATCGAGCGGATCGCGTCGCCGCGCTTCACGGCGACCCACCGCAGCAGACCGAAGACGTCGGTGCGACCGTCCGCGTGCACCGTGTCGTCGACTCCCTCAACGGCGCTGGCCGGGACGTCGGAGATCGCGCGGACGACGCCGGCGAGCCGGCCGCTCGCCGCGAGCACGCCGCTCTCCATGTCCACCGCGTCCGCGCCGCTCGACTCGCGCAGGCGCCGCCGTTCGGAGGCGTCGTGCACGAGCACGTCGGATGCGAGCATCGTCGCGTGCCGCGCGCCGGTCACGCCGAGCGGAGCGCCTTCCCAGAGCGTCGCGCCTGCCGAGTCGACGACGCGCGTCGCGTCGAGCAGTTCCCCGATGCGCAGCCCGTCGTGCAGCGCGCCCGCGAGCCCGAACGACACGAGCTCGCCGTCGGGCAGGCCGGCGGCACCGCGGACGCCGATGCGCACTGCACGCAGGCCGGCGCGACGCGCGACGCGCTGCTCCGCGGTCGTCGCACAGGCGAAGGTCAGCCCTTCAGCGTCCACGCAAGACTCCGGACCGTTTCCTTGAGATTGCTCGACGACTCGAACGCCGACGAGGGCTCGAAGCCGGAATGGATGCCGCAGTGCTCGCAGCGCGGATCGTTGCCCGGCCCGTAGTCGTCCCATTCCATTCCGTCAAGGAGCGCTTCGTATGTCGGGAAGATGCCGTCGGTGAGCAGGTAGCAGGGGCCCTTCCAGCCGTACGGGTTGCGC
>JANMWV010000331.1:0-3419 GCA_031394165.1 Actinomycetes bacterium | reverse complement strand
ATAGGCGGCGCCAAGAGCGAGCACGCCCCACGGGTCGAGCGTGTGCCGGTACGTGCCGACGAGCGACGCGAACGCCGCGACGACGAGGAGCGCACCGAGGTAGACGGCAATGAGCGGACCGAGGCCGAGCAGCCGCTCGGTCGCCGGCTCGGACACTGCGAGCTCGCTCCAGAGCCGCTCGATCTCGCTCTCGCCGTGCCCGTGGGCGGCGAGGCGGAGCTCGAACTCGCGCTGCGTGACGTCGATGTGCGAGGGCTCTCTGTTCGGAGGTGTTGCGGTCGCGGGCATCACAGCCTCCCGTCGCCGATGTGCGTTCGACCTTCTCGATGTCCCACCGCCGCCCCAGGCGCATCAGGGTTTTCCGGCGATGCTCAGGTGGGTTTGCCGCTGGGATCGAGCAGGTCGTGCAGCCGCTCGAAGCCGAATCCCGCCAGCGCCCAGACCGGGATGTAGCCGGCCCGGACGAGCCCGTCGAGGTTCCAGCGGGCGTGCGAGTAGTCCCACGGCGCGGCGCCGCGCAGGGAGCGCAGGGCACGGCCGCTGGTGTACTCGACGGCGGAGAAGCCCGCGGCATAAGCGGCTGCGCGCGCTGCCGGTGCGTGTGGGCGGAGGGCATCGTGGACGGGCTCGAACAGCAGTTGGGCGAGCCCGTACACGGGGAACATCCAGAGACTCGTGCGCGGGCGCCCACGCACGCCGGTGAAGGCGAGCTCGGCCGCGAGGCCGGCAAAGCCGTAGAGGAGAAAGCGCCAGCGCGTCGCTAGCCGCCGTCGTGCGCATGCCGCCGGTGCATCGGCGACGGCAGGTGGGGCATCACGTTGAACGCGCTGTTCACGAGTGCCATGTGCGTGAACGCCTGCGGGAAGTTCCCGAGCAGCCGCTTCGCCGCCGGGTCGTACTCCTCCGAGAGCAGTCCGACGTCGTTCGCGAGCGAGAGCAGCCGCTCGAAGAGCGCGTGCGCCTCGTCGTGCCGCCCCAGCAGCTCGAGACAGTCGACGAGCCAGAACGAGCACGGCAGGAAGACGCCCTCACCGGGCGGCAGGCCGTCGACGCCCGACTCGTGTGTGCGGTAGCGCAGCACGAATCCGTGCGAGACGAGACCGTGCTCGACCGCTTCGATCGTCGCGCGCACGCGCGGGTCACTCGCGGGCAGAAATCCGACGAGGGGGATCAGCAGCAGGCTCGCATCGAGCGCTTTCGACCCGTACGACTGCGTGAACGACCCGAGCTCCGCGTCGTAGCCGCGCTCGCACACCTGCCGGTGGATCTCGTCCCGGATCGCGCGCCAGTGGTCGACCGGGCCGTCCATGCCCTGCGTCTCGACGGAGCGCACCGCGCGGTCGAAGGCGACCCAGGCCATCACCTTCGAGTGCACGAAGTGCCGGCGCTCGCCCCGGATCTCCCAGATCCCCTCGTCGGGGCGCTCCCAGATCTCCTCGAGATACTCGAGCAAGAGCTTCTGGAGCGACCACGCGGACTGCTCGACCGGGAGACCGTGGCCGCGCGCCTGATAGAGCGCGTCCATCAACTCGCCGAAGACGTCGATCTGCAGCTGCCCGCTCGCGGCGTTGCCGACGCGAACCGGGGCGGAGCCCTCGTAGCCGGCGAGCCACGGCAGCTCGAACTCCGTCAGGCGCCGCTCCCCTGCGACGCCGTACATGATCTGGATGTCGGCCGGGTCGCCGGCCACCGCGCGCAGCAGCCAGGCCCGCCACTGCGCGGCCTCGTCGACATAGCCGGCCGTGAGCAGTGCGAGCAGCGTGAGCGTCGCGTCACGCAGCCAGCAATAGCGGTAGTCCCAGTTGCGCACGCTCCCGATCGACTCGGGCAAGGAGGTCGTCGGCGCGGCGACGATCCCGCCGGTCGGCGCGTACGTCAGTGCCTTCAGCACCATCAGCGAGCGTTGCAGGACGTCGCGCGACTCGGCAGGCAGCTTCAGCTGACACTCGTCGTTCCAGTCGCGCCAGAAGCTCTCCGTATCCGCGAGCGCTTCCTCGGGATCGATTTCCGCGGGCGCGACCTCGTGCGACGGAAACCAGGTGAGCACGAACGGGATACGCTCGCCCTCGTCGACGACGAGCTCCGACACGGTTCGCATGTTCTCGCCGTACGTGTGCGCCGGCGTTCGAAAGCAGAGCCCGTCCGGCCCGGCGATCGCGAGGCGTGCGCCGTCCTCGCGCCGGACCCACGGCACGATCTTGCCGTAGCCGAAGCGGATGACGAGCTCCGAGCGCATGTGCACGCGGCCGCGCACGCCCTCGACGATGCGGACGACGTCCGGCGACTTGCCGCGTGGGGGCATGAAGTCGAGCACGCGCACGGTGCCTTCGTCACTCTCCCAGATCGTCTCGAGTACGAACGTGCCGTGCAGGTACCGACGCGTCGTCGTGCCGCCGTCGCGCGGGGCGAGCAGCCAGCGGCCGTTCTCGGCGGTGCCGAGCAGGGACGCGAAGCAGGCGCCGGAGTCGAAGCGGGGAAAGCAGAGCCAGTCGATCGAGCCGCCGCGCTCGACGAGCGCGGCCGTCTGCAGGTCGCCGATCAGCGCGTAGTCCTCGATGCGCCGGCTCATCGGAGGTCGATCTCCAACCCGAGGTGCGGCCAGCGTTTCTTGACGGCCCGGTTGAACTCCTCTTCGTACTCTTCGCCCGTTCGCTCGTCGAGGGTGCTACGGAACCGGTAGCGCATCTCCGCAAGCGCTTCGGTCGCAGCCTCGACGACGTCGACGTAGTCGCCGTACATCTCTTCGGCCTCGTCGCGATCGGCGCGATCGTAGAGCTCCTTCTTCTCGCGCACCTCTGCGAAGAGCCCGTTCGCCTCGTCCTCGGCGAAGACGTCGAGCTGGCGCGCGATCAGGTCGGCGAAGCGGCGGCGCTTGAAGATCATGCGATCTCCTCGTAGATCGCAAGATGCGCGCGCGCCGCGGCGTCCCACGTCAGCTCCTCGCGCGCACGGCGCGCACCAGCGCGCGCCTCCGCGAGCGCGGCTGGGTCGGTCAGAAGCTCGTGCACCGCGGCGGCGAGCGCCTCCACGTCGCCGGGAGCCACGACGCGCCCCGCGCCGAAGCGTCGCACGGGCTCCGCGACGCCGCCGACGTCGTATGCAACCGCCGGGACTCCTGCGCCGAGTGCGCGCAACAGCGCGCCGCTCTGATCGAGTTCCGGCTTGTACGGGAAGAGCGCAATCGTCGCGTCCCCGAATGCGCGGTCGACCTCGGCCGGCGCCAGGTAGCCGAGACGCCACTCGACGTCGAGCCCGGCGGCGGCGGCGCGGTACGGCTCGAGTGGCTCGAGCGGGTCGCCGACGATGAGCAGGCGCGCATCGCCCGCGCGACGGACGGCCTCGATCGCGTCGCCGAGTCCCTTGTACGGCCGGATGACGCCGAAGCAGAGGACGGTGCAGCCGTCGTCGGTGCGCGTCGG
>JANMWV010000319.1:0-3529 GCA_031394165.1 Actinomycetes bacterium | reverse complement strand
ACGGCGGTGCCGTACGAGAACGCGTTCAGCGTGTACGCCGGGAAGAGCTTCTTCGTCGCCGCGCTGAGGATGATCGGCTCGACGAGACCGTTGGCCGCGAGCTGGCCCGTCCAGTCGTGCGCACCCATGATCACGTCGGGCGCGTCAGCCGCCGCGACCGTACCGAGGTCGTCGCGGATCTTGCCGAAGTCGTGGACGAGGACGTTGACGGTGGCGCCACGGGCCGCAGCCCAGGCGTTGGCGATCTGGGTGACGGCCGTCTTGCGGTCCTGGTCAGCCCAGATGGTGATGGTGGGACCGGCCGCCACGGCCGACTTGACGTTGCCTGCAAGCGCCGCGAGTACCGCGGCGAGCACGACAACGAGCAGCGCAGTGGTGCGCTTCGCTCTCATCTCTGACCCTCCTGTAGCTCCAACGTTGGACGCCGGCGTGAGCGTGTTGCACGACGCGGCCGGCAATCCGGCCGAACCCCTTCCCCCGCCCGAAGGCGGAGGCACTCATTGAAACGCGTATGACCGGCATGTAACAAGCACGGTGAAACTATGTGGCCTGCGACCCGATGTCAAGGCTTGTGGTCCCTAACAAACGGGGAAGTAACTCATACTCGAGTTGCGCAACACCCGGAAACTTGTTACACAGAGACGGAACATGGCGACCCTTCGAGAGGTCGCTCGGCGCGCTGAGGTCAGTGTCGCTACCGCATCGCGAGTCGCCAACGGCGCCTACGCGGTTCGGCCGGAGACACGCGAGCGGGTCGAGCGCGCAATGCGAGAGCTGCTCTACGTCCCGCCCGGGCGGAAGACCGCGACGGGCCTGATCGGCGTGCTCGTGCCCGAGCTGGCGAACCCGATCTTCCCGGCGCTCGCCGAGGCGATCGAGACCCGGGCCGCACCCTGCGGGCTCGCGTCCATCCTCTGCAATACCACCCGCGCGGCGTTCCGCGAGGTCGACTACGTGCACATGCTGCTCGACCGCCGGGTCGAGGGGATGATCTTCATCGCGTCGGAGATGACCAACCTGCGCGGCGACCACAGCCATTACACGCAGCTCGTAGGCGAAGGTGCCCGCATCGTGTTCGTGAACGGGGCTCTGCCCTCCCTCGACATTCCCTCCGTCGGCGTCGACGAACATGCCGCGGGGGAGCTCGCCACGCAGCACCTGATCGATCTCGGACACGAGCGCATCGGCTTCGTGGCGGGGCCGCAGCACTATCTGCCGACCCAATACAAGGGTGCAGGCCGCGACACGGCGCTACGCGGCGCCGGCCTCGATGCGACACGGGATCTGGTCGCACACGCCGAGTTCGCCGTCGAGGGCGGACGGCAGGCGCTGCGCGAGTTGCTCGCGAGGGACGATCCGCCGACCGGCGTGATCTGCTCGAGCGACGTGATGGCGATGGGCGTGCTCCAGGAGGCGCTCAGCCAGGGGATCCGCGTCCCCGAAGACCTCTCGGTCGTCGGCTTCGACGGCATCGACGCGTGCACCTGGAGCGTGCCGCCGCTCACGACGATCGAGCAGCCGATCGGCGAGATCGCCGAGACCGCCGTCGACGCGCTGCAGAAGCTGATCCGCGATCCCGAGACGGCCTTGCCGAACTACCTGTTCCGTCCGCGACTGCGTGTGCGCGCCTCGACGGCCGCGCCGGCGCGCAACCGGCGGCGAAGCGTCGCGTCCTAGAGGTGCGAGGTCAGGCCGGCGCCGCTCGCGTCGCCGTCGTCCGGCGCGTCGCTCGCGGAGTTCTCGTACCAGGAGCGCCAGTACGTCCCGTCGTCCAGGCCCTTCGCGAACTTCGAGAGCTTCAGCGGATGGAACGTGTCGCACATCACCGCGAGCTCGTGCGTCTCGTGCAGGCCGATGCTCTTCTCCGCGAGGCCGGGCTGGGGGCCGTGCGGTAGGCCCGACGGGTGCAACGTGATCGAGCCGACCTCGACGCCCTTGCGCGAGCCGAAGTTGCCCGAGACGTAATAGATCATCTCCTCCGACTGGAGATTCGAGTGGTGGTACGGGATCGGCACCGCTTCCGGGTCGAAGTCGAGCTTGCGCGGACAGAACGAGCAGATCACGAAGTTCTGCCCCTGGAAGGTCTGGTGCGAGGGCGGCGGCTGGTGGATGCGGCCGGTGATCGGCTCGAAGTCGTGCACCGAGAACGTCCACGGATAGAGGTATCCGTCCCAGCCGACGACGTCGAACGGGTGGTAGTCGACGACGTAGGTCTGATACCCGCCGCGCACGCGTACCTTCACGTCGAACTCGCCTTGCTCACGCACCGTGCGCAGCTCGCTCGGCGGATGGATGTCGCGGTTGTAGTACGGCGCGCCCTCGACGAGCTGCCCGTACTCGTTGCGGTAGCGCTTCGGGATCTCGACGAGGCCCGGCGTCTCGAACACGAGATAGCGCTGCGCGCCCACCGGGTCGAAACGGTACGTCGTGCCGCGCGGAACGACGACGTAGTCGCCCTCCTTGTACGGCACGTCGCCGAACGTCGTCTGCAGCGTTCCGGTGCCCTCGTGGACGAAGATCACCTCGTCGCCCTCGCCGTTGCGGAAGAAATAGTCCATCTGCCGCGCGGGCCGGCAGAGCGAGATCTCGACGTCGTCGTTCCACATCAGCAGGCGACGGCCGGTGATCTCGTCGCCCTCGGGCTTCACGTCGCCGGTCTTGAAGTGCCGGTGCGCGTGCTGGTCGGGCACCCATTCGTCTCGCTTGATCGCCTCGAAGCCGTCGAGCTTCATCACGCGGCAGGGCGAGTGCAGGTGGTACAGGATCGACTCGTTGCCCGTGAAGCCCTCCAGCCCCATCACCTCTTCGGTGAGGAGCGTCCCGTTCTCGCGGAACTGGATGTGGCGCTTGCGCGGAACGTCGCCGAGTCGCTGGTAGAACGGCATCGAGGGCGAACTGTAACGGGGGCGGCGCGGGGACGGGCGCGTCGGCCCGCCCCCGCGTACGTCTCCGATCAGCCGGTCGCCGGCGGTGCCTGCTCCGGCGTCACCTGCGCCGGGACGTAGCCGTCCTGATCCACCACGACCGTCAGCGTCGGCGCGCGGTCGATCGCATTGAGGTTCGGATACGGGATCGGCACCGGAATCGGCGCCTCGGGAATGATCACCGCCACGCCGTTGTTCACGAGTGCCCGCCCGATGGCCTGGCCGTTCGCGTAGAGCGTGGCGACGGCTCCGTCGGCGCTGCCGTCGGAGGCCTTCAACAGGATGGAGCCGTCGAGCACCGACGCCGACAGCACGCCGAAGAAGCGGGACGGCGCGCTCCGCCAGATCGGCATGGTCGGGTCGCCGAACCAGTGGTAGAGGTACTCCTCTGCCTGGGTCGTCGAGTTGTCCTGGCCGTCGAGGCCGTTCTGCGTATTCATGTACTGCTTCCCTGCGACGAGCACGTCTCCCATGCGCAGGATCGGCGTCGCGCTTCCGTAGGCGCCGAGCGTCGCGGGGAAGATCGCGTCGATCAACCCTGCAGCGAGATGGCTGTTCGTGTTCGACGGACTGTTGCGCGAGTCGCCGATCACACCGACCGCACC
>JANMWV010000180.1:0-4103 GCA_031394165.1 Actinomycetes bacterium | reverse complement strand
CTGCCGAGTCGCGGCTCGACTCTGTCACCGGCGGCAACGGATCGATCTACGCCGTGCGCCGCGAGGACTACGTGGAAGTCGATCCGCGCTTCGGGCACGACCTCTCGTTCCCGTACCTGATGGTGCAGCGCGGCAAGCGCGCGGTCTACGAGCCCGAGGCGAACGCGTACGAGAAGGCGACGCCGACGAACGAGGATGAGTACCGGCGCAAGGTGCGCATGTTCGAGCACTGCTGGGCGATCATGCTCGAGGGAAAGATGCTGCGCGGGTTGCGGCCCCTCTATTTCGTCGAAGTGGTCTCGCACCGGCACCTCCGTTACGCGAGCGGCTTGCTGCACCTCGTGCTGCTCGCCATTTCGATCGCCCTCGTCGGCCACGGTGTGATCTACGCGGTCGCCCTCGGGCTGCAGCTGGGAGTACTCGCCGCCGCGCTGCTCGGCGTTGGCCTGCCGCGGTACTACGTGCTCGTCACGTGGGCGACCGTCGTCGCCTTGTGGAACTACCTCCGTCGCGGTGTTCCGACGACGTGGGACGCCGCCGAGGGCACGCGATGAGCAGCGGCGACGACGATCTCTGGGCGCTGCGGCGGCTTGCAGAGGCTCGGCGGCTGCAAGCTTGGATGTTCTCGGTGCTCGCGCCGAGCGGACCGGGGCCGATGCTCGAGATCGGCCCGGGCATCGGCACGTTCAGCCGGCTCTTGCTCGATGCCGGCGCGTCGCCGCTGCTGCTCGTCGAGCCGGAGGATGTCTGCGTGCGTGAGTTGCAGCGCGTCTTCGGCTCCGATCCGCGTGTCGAGGTAGTCGAGGAGCTTCTCCCGGAGTCGCCGACGCTGCGCGCCCGGCCGGCCGCGTTTCGCTACGCGCTCTGCCAGAACGTTCTCGAGCACATCGAGGACGACGTCGGCGCGCTCGCCGCGGTCGTCGCGGCGCTCGAGCCGGGTGGCGAGCTCGCCGTGCTCGTGCCCGCGCATCCGTTCCTCTACGGCCGGCTCGACCGGGAGTTCGCGCACTTCCGCCGCTACACACGGCCGGCGGTGCGCTCGCTGATCCACGACGCCGGTGCCGAGCTGACGAGCCTGCGCAGCTTCAACATGCTCGGCGTCCCCGGCTGGTGGATCGCGGGGAAGACGGAGCGGCTGGAGATCAGTGAGGGCTTGCTCCGCGCCTACGAAGCGCTCGTCCGCTTCTGGCGGCCCGTCGAAGACCGGCTGCGACCGCCGCTCGGCCTCAGTCTCGTCGCCCGCGCGAGAAAGCCGGCAGCAGCGGCCTAGCTGCGAGCACGAACGGCACGAACAGCAGCGTGACCGACACCGAGCGGAGCAGGTCCCGCTCGTAGACCGTCGCCGTCGGCGACAGGCACGCGACGAGCACGACGAGGGGGAGGAACGCGGCTTCGAACGGCCCGCGAAGGCGGAGCGCGAGCAGGCCCGCGACGAGCAGCAGGCCGCCGACCGCTGCCGCGACGATGATCGTCGCCTCGCCGAACTGGTTCTGCGTCGGGTCGAACGAGTACGAGTGCTCGCCGGCTTCGAGGAGCGCGCGCTTCCAACCGGCCAGCGGCAACGCGAAGGCGGTGTGCGTGTTCGCGGTGAACCACGCCCCGAGGTGGATGCGCATCGCGATCCACCAGATCGCTGCGGGTACCACGGACACGGTGAGCAGCAACGCGTCGCGGGCGCGCACACGTCGGCGCAGGAGCTCCCAGGCGGCGACCGCGAACGGCACCGTGACGAACGGCTCCTTCGAGAGGATGAGCAGCGCGAAGCAGGCGATCGCAGCGATCCGCCGGTTGTGCAGATAGGCGTACAGCCCGCCGAGCAGGAGCGCTGCGGACAGCGGTTCCGTCAGGTCGTGCGCCGCGGCATAGAGCAGTCCAGGATTGAGCGCGACGAACAAGCCCTCCCACCCGGAGCCGCCGCCCGCGCGACCGAGCAGCCCGGCAAGGAACGCCGCCGCGGCGATCGCCAAGAGGTTCAGCACGACGAGCGCGGCGGGAGCGGCGCGCGCCTGGCCGGCGCTCCCGAGCCACCCCAGCCAGCCGTACAGCGGATGGCCGTACCGGTACGGCGCGTCGTCGAAGCTTTGGTGCACGTCGCCCGTGGCGAGCGGGTCGACGGAGATCCCCCAGTACCACTGCCCGTCGTACGCGCCCGGGTGGATCGTGCGGAATCCCGGATCGCGCGCCTTTGCCGCCGCCCCCATGCCCGTCGCGCTGTCGACGCGCGGCAGGACGGTCAGGCTCCAGCCGGCGGGGCGCAGCGACGGCACCATTACGAGCAGGGTGAGCGCCACGGCCAGCGCTCCGCACGCTGCCGGAACGGCCCAGTCTCGCCGGATGACGGAGGACACCATCACGAGGGATGGTAGAACGGGCCTGTGCCCGGCCCCGAAGTCTCAGTCGTCATGCCCGTCTTCAACGAGCGTGCGACCGTCGAGCGGGCGATCGCGGCGGTTCTCGCCGCGAACGTCGCCGACGAGTTCGAGCTGATCGTCGTCGACGACGGGTCGGTCGACGGCACCGTCGACATCCTTCGCGATGGCTCCTGGCCCGAGCACGTGCGCGTGCTCTACCACGAGCGCAACCGCGGCAAGGGCGCGGCACTCCGCACGGCGCTCGCCGAGGCGCGCGGCCTCTACACGACGATCATGGACGCGGATCTCGAGTACGACCCGGCCGACATACCGTCGCTCCTCGCTCACCTGCGCAACGGCGACGCCGCAGCGGTGTTCGGCACTCGCGGCTTCGAGTCGCACTCCGCTTACAGCTTCTGGTACGTCGTCGGTAACCGATCCGTGACCTTCATCGCGAACCTGATCTACAACAGCTGGATCTCGGACATGATGACCGGCCAGAAGGCGATCCGCACCGAGCTCTTCCGCTCGCTGAAGTTGAAGGAACGCGGCTTTGCGATCGAGGCCGAGATCACCGCGCGCTTGCTGCGTGACGGCGTGCGCATCTACGAGGTGCCGATCGTCTACCGGGCGCGCAGCCGCGAGGAGGGCAAGAAGCTCACCGCGCTCGACGGCCTGCGAGTGCTGCGAACGCTCGCGCGCTGCCGGGTCCTGTGAACCGCGCCGCCGACGTCACCGTCGCGGGCGCCGCGCTGCTGCTGGCTTCGCCCGCGCTCGGCCTCGCCGCACTTGCGGTGAAGCTCGGCGACGGCGGGCCGGTGCTCTACCGGCAGACCCGCGTCGGCCGCGACGGCGCCGGCTTCGAGCTGCTGAAGCTGCGCACGATGGTCGAGGGAGCCGAGACGAAGGGCGCGGGCTATGCGGTGGACAAGGGCGACGCGCGCATCACTCGCGTCGGTCGTCTTCTGCGACGGCTCTCGCTCGACGAGCTGCCGCAGTTCTGGAACGTCGTTCGCGGCGAGATGAGCGTCATCGGCCCGCGACCGACGCTCCGCTACCAGGTCGAGCGCTACACGCCGCGCCAGGCTCGCCGGCTCGAGGTCAAGCCGGGGATCACGGGGTGGGCGCAGATCCACGGGCGCGCGGCGCTGCCGTGGGGCGAGCGGATCGAGCTCGACGTCTGGTACGTCGAGCACCGCTCGCCGTGGGTCGACCTGAAGATCCTCGCCAGGACGCCGCTCGCGCTCTTCGGCGGCACGTACAAGGGTGCGACGGGTGGCTGGAAGACTCCGTCCTGAGCGGGTCGTCCAGGGGCTCGCCGCGCTCGCGGGCCTGATCGTCCTCTGGAACGCCCTGTCGTATCCCTCGGGCGCGGGCTACGACGCCGCCTCGCATCGCGACTACGCGGACTTCCTGATCCAGCATCACCGGCTGCCGCATCCCGAGCAGACGGCGGAGTACTACTCGCCGCCGCTCTACTACTTGCTCGCCGGCGCGGCGACGTGGGTCGGCCGGCAACTCGGGCTCGGGGACCCGCACAAGCTCGCGCAGCTGCTCAACGTGCCGGCGGTGGTGGGCACCGTCTTGTTGGTCGCGGCGCTCGCGCGGTTGCTCTGGCCGGAGCGCCGGTGGCTGCCGGCGCTCGCCGCGGGCTTCGTCGCCCTCTCGCCCGTGCTGACACGCACCGCGTCGATGTTCAACCCGGAGCCGACCGATCTCTTCGTTTCGATGGTGTGTCTCGTCCTCGCGGCG
>JANMWV010000179.1:0-8198 GCA_031394165.1 Actinomycetes bacterium | reverse complement strand
GCCTCGCGGGCGGCTTCCTGCTCGGCGGCCTTCTTCGAGCCGCCCTCGCCCACCCCGAGCTCCTCGCCGTCGACGACGGCCGCGCACGTGAAATGCCGCTCGTGCGGCGGGCCCTCGGCCGACAGGACGACGTACGCGACCTGGCGGCCGCCGCGGGCGAGCGACTCCTGGAGCTCCGTCTTGTGGTCGACGTGCGTGTTCAGCGCGTACTCGATCCGGGCCGCGAACGCATCGACGACCGCGCGCTCGATCGTCGCGAAGCCGTGCTCGAGGAAGAGCGCCCCGAGCGCCGCCTCGAGCAGGGCGGCGAGCACGTTCCGGTTCTTCGCCAGCCGCTCGAGCTCGTCCGCCTGGAGCCCGTCGTTGTACGTGACGAGCCGCCGGCCGAGCTCCAGCTCGCGCCCCACCACCGCGCAGCTCGCACGCGAGACGACGTGCGAGCGGATCTTCGCCAGCCGCCCTTCCGAGAAGTCGGGATACCGCTCGTACAACTCGTGAGCCACCGCGAGCTCGAGCACGCTGTCGCCGAGGAACTCGAGCCGCTCGTACGACGCCGTCCGTTCCGTCGCCCACGACGAGTGCGTGAACGCCGTCTCGGCGCGCGCCGACGGCAGCTCGTCGATCAACTGCGCGAGCTCGCGGTGGCCGGCCCCGGCGCTACTGATGCGTCGAGACGTAGTCGACCGCCTGGCCGACGGTTGTGATCTTCTGGGCGTCCTCGTCCGAGATCTTGATCCCGAACTGGTCCTCGAGCTCCATGATCAGCTCGACGAGATCGAGCGAATCGGCGTCGAGGTCCTCCTGGAACGAGGCCTCCTCGTTGATGTCCGCCTCTTCGATTCCGAGTTGCTCCGTCAGGACTTCCTTGACTCGCTCGAAGACTTCCTCGCGCGACGCTGCCATGTCACCTCTTCTGTTCTGTGGGGGGTCTGAAAATCCGGCCGATCATACAGCCTCCGCCCGCTGGGGCAGCCGCGTGCCGAGCGCGCCGACCACGTCGCGCTCCACGCCGCGGGCCGCCAGGCGGATCGCGTTGGCGATCGCGGTGCGCGAGGAGTTGCCGTGGGCGATCACCGCGAGGCCCCGCAGGCCCAGCAGATAGGCGCCGCCGTGCGCGTCGGGATCGAGGCGGCGGCGCAGCCGCTTGGCCGCGGGCCGGATCAGCAGCCCGCCCAGCTTGCCGGTCGCGGTCGCCGAGATCTCCTCCCGCAGAGCCGCCAGGAGCGTCAGGATCGTCCCCTCCACGGTCTTCAGCGCCACATTGCCGGTGAATCCGTCGGTGACGAGCACGTCGGCGGCGCCGTTGAGGATGTCGCGCCCCTCCGCGTTGCCCGCGAAGTTCAGGTCGCTCGCCGCGAGCAGTTCGTGCGCCTCGAGCGTCAGCTGATTGCCTTTCTCGCGCTCCTCGCCGATCGAGAGCAGGCGCACCTCCGGGTTCTCGATCCCGAGGATCGCTTCGGCGAAGACGACACCCATCGTCGCGAACTGGAGCAGGTGCTCTGCGCGGGCGTCCGCGTTCGCGCCGGCGTCGATGAGGACGGAGGGCCCGCGCTTGGCGGGGATCGGCACCCCGATCGCGGGGCGTAGGACGCCGGGGATCCGCCGCAGCTCGATCAGCCCGGCGGCGAGCATCGCGCCGGTGTTCCCCGCGGAGACGACCGCGTCGGCCGTGCCTTCCGCCACCGCGCGTACGGCGGCGACGAGCGAGCTGTCGGGCTTCGAGCGGACCGCCTCGGACGGCTTCTCGTGCATGCCGATCACCTCGGTCGTCTCACGCAGCTCGAGGCCGTGCGTCTCGATCCCGGCGGCGCCGAAGATCACGGGGGTGATCGTGTCGCTCCGCGCCTCGAGCGCCCCTGCGACGATCTCGGCCGGCCCACGATCACCGCCCATCGCGTCGACCGCGATGCGGATCGTCATGCTCGGCGGCCCGCCGGGGGATGTTTCCGAGCTACTGGGGCGCGAGCACCAAGCGATGCAAGGACGCAGGGAGACCCCATAGTGGTTTCTATGGGGTCAACCGAGGACGCGGCAGCGCGCAGCGTGATCGCGATCCAGGAGCCGGAAGGCATCGCCCGGTGGGTCGCTTAAGGGGCGTCGAAACGGAGCGGCTCGACTTCGCGGCCCTTGTACGTGCCGCACGTCCCACAGAGGTGATGGGGCCGCTTCGGCTGGCCGCACGTCGCGCAGACGTTCACCTTCGCCGCGCTGATCGAATGGGTCGCGCGGCGCTTGTCGCGGCGCGACTTCGACGTTTTTCGTTTCGGGACAGCCATGATCGGCGGCCAGTATAGCCAGACCACGCAGCCGTTCCGTCTGCCGGTACGGTCAGGGCATGGAGAAACGGACGCTCGGACGGGCGCTCGAGGTCTCGGCGCAGGGCCTCGGCTGTATGGGAATGTCGGCCTGGTACGGCCAGACAGACGAGGACGAGGCGGTCGCGACGATTCACCGCGCGCTCGACCTCGGCGTCACCTTCCTCGATACCGCCGACATGTACGGAGCGCGGTTCGGCGAGAACGAGCAGCTCGTCGGCCGGGCGATCGCCGACCGCCGCGACGAAGTGATCCTCGCCACGAAGTTCGCGAACTTCGTCCGGGAGGACGGAACCCGCGGCGTCGACGGACGCCCGGAATACGTGCGCTCGGCCATCGAGGCGTCGCTCGGTCGGTTGAACGTCGACTACGTCGATCTCTATTACCAGCACCGCGTCGACAAGACCGTCCCGATCGAGGAGACGGTCGGCGCGATGGCGGAGCTCGTCGCAGAGGGGAAGGTGCGCCACCTGGGCCTCTCCGAGGCGTCGCCCGACACGATCCGCCGGGCCCACGCCGTGCACCCGATCACCGCGCTCCAGACCGAGTACTCGCTGTGGACGCGCGACCCCGAGGACGGCGTCCTCCAGATGACGCGCGAGCTCGGGATCGGCTTCGTCGCGTACAGCCCGCTCGGGCGCGGCTTCCTCACCGGACGCTTCCGGTCGGAGGACGACTTCGAGGACGGCGACTTCCGCAAGCACCAGCCGCGCTTCCAGGGCGACGCCTTCCAGCGCAACTGGGATCTGCTCGAGCGCGTGCAGGAGATCGCCGCCGAGAAGGAGATCACGCCCGGCCAGCTCGCGTTGGCCTGGGTGCTGGCGCGGGGCGACGATGTCGTGCCGATCCCCGGCACGAAGCGCCGCACGTACCTCGAGGAAAACGCCGCCGCGACGGAAGTCGAGCTGACTCCCGAGGATCTCGCCCGCATCGACGAGGTGTTCCCGCGGGGCGCCGCCTCCGGCGACCGCTACTCGGACATGTCGACGATCGACGTCGGTTAGGAGTCTTCGGCGGCGCGGAGCGCCTCGAGCGCCGCCCAGCGGGAGTCGGCCGCGAGCTCGTCGTGCGCGTGCGGCTCCTCGTTCAGATCCTTGCCGCAGACCGGGCAGAGCCCGGCGCAGTCGGGACGGCACAGGATCTTGTCGGGTAGCGCGAGCGCGATCGCGTCGCGCGCCCACGCGGAGAGGTCGACCGTCTCGTCGCCGATCACGTAGGGCGAGCGCAGCTCCTCGTCGCCGGGCTTCGCCGCGTGGTACTCGCGACCCCGGATCGGCAGCTGGAGCTCCGCGTCGGCGAGGCAGCGGACACACGGGCCGTGCAGACCGACGCGGAACGAGAGCTCGAAGACGCTGCCCGTGGTCGCCTTCGTGATCGTGAACTCGGAAGGGACGACAGCCGGCTCGGGCGCGTACTCCTGGCCGCCGAGCAGTAGCGGCACGAGGTCGACGTCGATCGTCTCCCGGTGCTGCTCGCCGGTGCGGAGCTTCGCGTTGCGGAGCTTGAACGTGGTCACCGAACCACCGTAGCGCGGCTGTCTAGGCCGCGATGCGGCGCAGATCGGCGAGCCGCGGCGCAGACCGCGGGAACTCGACGACGCGGGCATCCTGCCGCCGGATGTACGGCGCGAGCGACTCCGCGGTGGGCTCGGCGACGACGCGCGCGTCGCGGCCGAAGACGAGCAGGACGATCGACGAGAGGATGATGCCGCCGGCGATCAACTCCTTCGTGCCGACGTGCTCGCCGACGATCGCCCAGCCGAGGAAGACCGCGACGGCGGGATTCACGTATGCGTGTGTCGAGATCAGTGACGCCGAGGCGTTGGCCAGGAGCCACGCATACGCAGTGAACGCGACGAGCGAGCCGAAGACGATGAGGAAGGCAACCGCGGCGAGCGACGCGGGCGAGATCGAGCCGACGTGGACGCGCGAGCCCTCTCCCATCGCGAGGCCGGCCACGGCGAGCAGCCCGCCGCCGCAGAGCATCTGCATCGCGGCCGACAGCACGGGCTTCCGCGGCAGCGGCGCCACGCGCGCGTAGATCGAGCCTGCCGCCCAGGCGAACGAGGCGGCGAGGATGACGACGGCGCCGATCGGATCGAGCTTGCCGCTCGGCCCCACGAGCATGCCGACGCCGATGAGGCCGGCGCCGATCCCTGCGGCCGGCCCGATCCCGAGCTTGCTGCCGAAGAACCACCGGTCGAGCCCGGCGATGAAGAGCGGCACGCTCGCGACGAGGAGCGCGGCGATGCCGGAGGCGACCCGCTGCTCGGCCCACGCGATGCCGCCCGTGCCGACCAGCAGCAGGAGCGCGCCGATCACGCCGGCAGAGAGCCACTGCCCCCTGTCGGGCCGCTCGGACGCAACGTCGCCGCGCCACAGCGACCAGCCGTAGAGCAGGGCGCCCGCGATGAGGAAGCGCGCCGACAGCATCAGCAGCGGCGGCAGCGACCGGTTCGCCACGGCGATGGCGAGATAGGTCGAGCCCCAGACGAGATAGACGGTGACGAGTGCGGCAGCAAGCTTCATGCCACCAGCGTGCCTGTGCTCTTCGATTAGCACAAATCCAGTTATGATTCATATTGATTATGGAACGCGATAGATGGACAGGCGTCGAACTGCGCCACCTGATGGCGCTCGACGCCGTCGGCCGTCAGCGCTCGTTCGTCCGCGCGGCCCGCGAGCTCGGCTACACGCAGTCGGCCGTCAGCCAGCAGATCGCACAACTCGAGAAGGTCGTCGGCCAGAAGCTCGTCGAACGCCCGGGCGGCCCCCGGCGGGTCGACCTCACCGACGCCGGACGGCTCCTGCTCCGGCACGCGGACGCGATCGTCGCCCAACTCGACGCGGCGAAGGCCGACATGTCAGCCCTCGCCGAGGGCGCGGCCGGCCCACTGCGCGTCGGGATCTACCAGAGCGTCGGCGCCCGCATCCTCCCCGCCCTGCTGCGGCGCTTCCGCGAGCAATGGCCGCGCGTCGACGTGCACGTCTTCGAGGAGACCGACGCAGCCGACCTGCTGCGCCTGCTCGAGCACGGCGAGCTCGACCTGACGTTCGCCGACCTGCCGCTGCCCGAAGGGCCGTTCGAATCGGAGGAGGTGCTGCGCGACCCGTACGTGCTGATCGTGACGCCGGGCTCGGAGCTCGCCGGGCGCGACGCCGCGCCGCCGCTCCGCGAGCTCGCCGGCGTGCCGCTGATCGGCTGGCGCAGCACCGGCGAGCCGGAGACGTACCTCCGCGGCCGCGTGCCCGACCTGAACGTCGTGTACCGCACGGACGACAACGGCACGCTGATGGGCCTCGTCGCCGAAGGGCTCGGCGTCGCCGTCGTGCCGCGGCTCGTCGTCAACCCGCGCAACCCGTCGCTCGTCGCGCTGTCGTTCGGAACGCGCATTCCGCCACGCGACATCGCGATCGTCTGGCATCGCGACCGCTACCGCTCGGACGCCGCGAAAGCGTTCGCCGAGCTCGCGTGCGAGATGGGCGCGGACTACGTCAGCGAACAGTCACCTAACGCACAGTCCACCGCGTCGGCGGCCAGTACGTCGCGACGACCGGCCCGATGAACGACGACCGCGGCACCGGCCCCCACGTGCGCGAGTCGCACGAGGCGAGGCGGTTGTCGCCCATCACGAAGTACTGCTTCGCGCCGAGGCGCGGCCAGGTCGCGGTGACGGAGTCGCGGGAGTAGAGGTCGAGATACGGCTCCGCGAGCTTGCGCCCGTCGACGAAGAAGAAGCCGTTCTTTTCCGAGACCCGCTCGCCCGGCAGGCCGATCACGCGCTTGAGGTACGTCCCGCCCTCGGTGCACCGCGTCCGCGCGGCGGCCGGCGCGTGAAAGACCACGATCTCGCGGCGGTGCGGGCCACGGAAGCGGTAGACGATCTTCGCCACGAGCACGCGGTCGTTCAGCCGCGCCGTGCAGCCTTCCGTCGGGCGCGCGCACAGGAGCGTCGGCTCCATCGACGCCGTCGGAACGCGAAACGGCTGGATCACTTCCGCCTCGATGAGGAACACGGCGAGCCCGGCGACCGCGAGCGTCACCGCCCATTCGACGACGGAGCGGCTCAGACCTCTAGTAGCCGAGGTCGTCGCCGGAGCCGTCGATCGGGCCGATGCCCGCCACGACCGTCTCCTGCGAGCGCTCGTGCAGCCGCTCGCGACCGCGCTTCACCGCGGAGAGGAACTTGTCGAGGTTGACCTCGAGGGTCGACAGGATCCCGTCGGCCCAGTCCTCCATCTCGAGGCGCGTCTCACGCGCCTGGCGGCGCGCGTCGTCGACGATGTCCTGCGCCTGGTGCTCGGCGATCTTCACGATCTCGGTCTGCGACGCCTCGCGCACGGCCTGCTCGCGCGCCTCGGCCAGCAGCCGGTCGACCTCGCGCTTCGCCTCGGCGAGCATCTCCTGGCGCTCCTTGACGATCCAGCGCGCCTGCTTGATCTCTTCCGGGATCGTGGCGCGCATCTGATCGAGGATGTCGTAGATCTCCTCGCGGTCGATGCGCACCTGATCGGTGAGGGGGACGGCCTTCGCGTTGTGCACGAGGTCGTCGAGCTTGTCGATGAGTACGAGGACGTCCATGGGCCAAGTCTAGCCCCGGGATCTTCGCCGGTGTTCGGGAGGCTCCTGCAACCGCTACTCGCCGGGGTTCTCGGGCGTGCCGGGCCGGCCCAGCGGGAAGAGCTCCTTGAAACGCCGCGCGACCGGCTCGGGCACCAGCGCCGACACGTCGCCGCCGAACGCGGCGATCTCCTTCACGCCGCTCGAGGAGACGAAGCTCACCTCCGGGCTCGCCATCACGTACATCGTCTCGATGTCGGGAGCGAGGTGGCGGTTCAGCTGGTTCATCTGGAACTCCCACTCGAAGTCGGACATCACGCGCAGCCCCTTGACGATCGCCTTCGCGTCCCACTTGCGCGCGAACTCGACGACGAGCTCGCGGAACACGTCGATCTCGACGTTCGGCAGGTGCGCCAGCGCGGCGTGCAGGAACTCCACCCGCTCGTCGATGTCGAACATCGGCTGCTTGTGGTGCGGCGCGCCGACGACGCCGACGACGACGCGGTCGAAGATGTGTGCTGCCCGCCCGATCACGTCGAGGTGGCCGTTCGTCACCGGGTCGTACGAGCCGGGGCAGATCGCCGTGTTCACAACGCCTCGTACACGGTCACGCGCGCCTGACCGTACTTGCGGCTCAAACGCTTCGACAGCGGCAGCTCCGGCTCGAGCCGCGCGCCGGTCTCCACGACGAGCACGCCGTCGTCGGCGAGGACGGCCGGCAGGTAGCGCGCGAGTTGGGGCTGGAGCTCGAGATACATGTCGTAGGGCGGGTCGACGAGGACGAGATCGTACTTCCTGCCGGCCGCGGCCTCCTGCGTGAGCGCGGTGAGGGCGTCGCGGCGCAGGACGGTTCCGTTCAGCCGCAGCTTGTCGAGGTTGCCCTCGATCGCCCGTACCGCGTCGCCGTCGAGCTCGACGAAGACGGCGCGCGCGGCGCCGCGTGACAGCGCCTCGAGCCCCAGAGCACCCGAGCCGGCGTAGAGGTCGAGCACGCTCGCGCCGTCGATCGGGCCGAGGATGTTGAAGACGTTCTCTCGCACCCGGTCGGAGGTCGGCCGCGTGTCCTGCCCGCGCGGCGCGTGAATCGCGTGACCCTTCTTCGTGCCGGCGATGATCCGCATCCGAGGATCGTCGCACGGCGCTGCCGCACGAGGCCCGGCCTCCTGGCTAGGCTCGCGAAATTGGGACAAGTCCTGGACAAATCGCTCCGCCGCGGCAATCTCACGCTCGCCGCGCTCCACGCGGCCCAGGGCGCCGCCGTACTCGCGCTCTCGAACGGGTTCTCGCTCCCGGTGACGGGTGCGTTCCTCCAGGCGCAGCCGG
>JANMWV010000094.1:0-4911 GCA_031394165.1 Actinomycetes bacterium | reverse complement strand
CCGCCGGCCACAACGGGGAGAGCGACTACTTGCAGCGTGGCATCGGCGGCAGGGGCGCGCCGATCGTCGACTGGTAGATCTTGGCGAGCTGACCGTTCTTCTGCTCCTTGCAGATGAACTGGCTCAGGCCGGCGGCGAGCTGGCCGTTGCCCTTCTGGACGCCGTACGAGCCGTACTCCACGTGCAGCGGGGCCGGGAAGGCAACCTGCTTGAGCACGTCGTTGTTCGACTTGTTGAACTGCGCCAAGAGGTAGTTCTCGACCACGATGCCGTTCGCGCGACCGCTCGAGACCTCGAGGAAGGCGGCATTCTGGTCGGGGAACGACGAGGACTTCGCGTTCGGGAAGGTCTTCTGCACGAGTTGCTCGGCAGTCGACCCCTGGAGCGAGGTGATCGTCTTCCCGGCCACGTTCCATGCGGCGACAGTCGCCGCAGCCGTGTCGCTCTTCGCCGCGGCGAGGATCTGGGCATACGGGACGTATGGACGGCTGAAGCTGATCGACTTCTTGCGCTCGGGCGTGGCCGAGAGGCCGACCGAGACCATGTCGAACTTCTTCGACACGAGACCGGGGATCAGGCCGTTGAAGTCGAGGTTCTTGATGTCGAGCTTGACGCCCCACGACTTCGCGAGCGCCTGCAACAGCACGACGTCGTAGCCGGCGGGCTTGCCCTTCGCGTCGAGATACATCTGGGGCTTGAACTGGAGCGTCATCCCGACGGTGAGCGTTCCCGGGCTCTTGAGGTTGTGGGGGTTGCCCCCCTTGCTCCCTGCGGTCGCACCGGTCGTGACGGTCACCGCTGCAGCGAGGACGCCGATGACGATCGACGTCCGGCCGAACCATTTCCGTGCTGTCACTGCCGTACCCTCCTCTGTGTTGTGGCCTTCGGCCATAGCGAGCTGACAAGAAATCTCTTACGCCCTCTGGGACGTCGAGGAGCCGCGAAGGTTACGCAGCTCCCTGTGCGGTGCTGAAGTCGTGCACCAGCTTCTCGACCCTCCGTCTCCGGCGTCCGTGCACGGCGTGCGCGATTGTGCCCTTCGGCGGCGTCGAGAGCGACTTCTCGACGGCGCGGAAGAGGAAGTCGATCGCAAACGCGGCGAACACGTAGAGGCCGGCCGCCGCGGTGTAGAGCACGAACGGCTGGAACGTGACCGAGTTGATGTTCTGGGTCACGCGCACCACCTCCAGCAGGCCGATGACCGTGAACACCGACGTGTCCTTGACCATGCCGATGAACATGCTGCCGATGTTCGGGATCGCGATCTTGGTCGCCTGCGGCAGGACGATCTGCAGGAACACGCGCAGCGGGTGCATGCCGAGCGCGAGGCCGGCCTCACGCTGACCGCGCGGGATCGCCTCGAGCGCTGCTCGATAGATCTCCGAGATGAACGCGCCGTACAACGCCACGAGCGCGATCACGCCTGCCTGGAAGACGGTGAAGCTGATTCCCAGGAGCAGCGACCAGCCGAAGTACACCCAGATCACGCTCACGAGCGCCGGGACGCCGCGGAAGACATTGATGTACGCGGCGGCGAGCCACGAGACCGGCGGCTTGCTCATCCGCGCCAGTGCGAGCAGGATCCCGACGGCGACGGAGATCGCCATCGCGACTGCCGAGACCTCGACGGCGACCTTGAGCCCGTTGAGGAAGTCGATGCGGTGATCCCAGATCAGCGACCACTGGTAGCTCGCGAGCATCAGAGCACCGCCGCCAGAAACTGCTTCGTGCGCGGGTTGACGCACGTGTCGAGAAAGCCGCGCCGGCCGGACTCGACGATCAGCCCCTCGTCCATGAACACGTTGAAGTCGCCGATCTCCCGCGCGAAGTTGAGCTCGTGGGTGACGATGACCATCGTCATCCCCGACTCGGCGAGCTTGCGCATGACGGCGAGCACCTCGCCGACGAGCTCGGGGTCGAGCGCCGAGGTCGGTTCGTCGAAGAGCATCACCTCGGGATCGAGGCTGAGCGCGCGGGCGATCGCGACCCGCTGCGCCTGGCCGCCCGAGAGCTCGGCGGGATAGTGGGCGGCCCAGTTGAGCAGTCCGACGCGCTGCAACGCCTCTGCCGCCCGCGTCTCCGCTTCTTCGCGCGGTATGCGTTTGGCGGAACGCAGCGGACGCGCGATGTTGTCGAGGGCGGTCAAATGCGGAAAGAGATTGAACTGCTGAAAGACCATGCCGACGTGGCGGCGCAACTGCAGCTTCCCGCCTCGCGGCACGCCCCCGCCTCCGCCCTCGCCCGGGCCGTACTCGACACCGAGGACGCGAACCGAGCCCGCGTTCGGCTCCTCGAGCAGGTTGATGGTGCGGAGCAGCGTCGACTTGCCCGAGCCCGACGGGCCGAAGATGACGACGTGCTCGCCGGCGTGCACGGTCAGGTCGACGCCGTGCAGCACCTCGTGCGCGCCGTACGACTTGCGGATCCCGCGCAGCTCGACGACCACCCCGGTGCCCGGACGGTGAAGCGACGGTTGCGCGGACGCGTCGCTCACTGCGCCGACCGAGGCGTGTTCAGCGGGTGTTCGCATGGCGACCGGAATGTGCGCATCGTGAACGTTTGCACACCCGGTGTCAAGCGGGGCCCCGTCATGCGAGCCAGCCCCCGTCGACCACGAGGACGTGGCCGGTGATGTAGGAGGCCGCGTCCGACGCGAGGAACGCCACGGCCGCCCCGATCTCCTCCGCGCGGCCGAGCCGGCCGAGCGGCACGCGCGACGCACCCAGGGCGGCGAGCTCGGCGGAGGACGCGAGCCCGAGCGTCAGGTCGGTCTCCACGGTGCCGGGCGCGACCGCGTTGACGCGGAGGCCGCTCTGCGCGACCTCGCGCGCGGCCGCCTGCGTGAGGAGCCGTACCGCGCCCTTCGAGGTGTCGTAGGCGGTCATCGGCCCGGTCGACGCGGTGAAGCCCGACGTCGAGCAGACCGTGACGATGCTGCCCCAGCCGCGGGGAGCCATCGCGCGGACGGCCGCCTGGACGACGAAGAACACGCCGCGGACGTTGACGGCCATCAACCGGTCGTACTCCTCCGGCTCGACCTCCGCAAGCGGCCGCGCAAACGCGACACCGGCGCTCGCGACCACGACGCCCAGGGGGCTCTCGGCATCGACGGCGGCCACGACCTCACGCACCTGCGACACGTCGGTGACGTCGAGCACGACGGAGCGGGCGGAGCACCCCTCGTCGGCCAGCGCTGCAGCGCACGACGCGGCCGCAGCTCCGTCCACGTCGGCGACCACGACGGTGTCGCCGCGGCGCCCGAGCGCCTGCGCGATCGCGCGGCCGATGCCTCTTGCGCCGCCGACGACGAGGGCGCCGCGCGGCTGCTCAGCGGATGTACGTGCCACCGTTGACGTCGATGGTCGCACCGCTGAGATGTCTGACGCGGCCGGTGGCGAGGAAGGCGATCAGCTCGGCCACCTCCTGGGGAGGCACCATCTCGCCCATCGCGAGCGCGGCGTTGACGGCGTCGACACCGCCGCGGGCGACGGCGGAGATCGCGGACATCGGTGTGTGGACGATGCCCGGCGCGACGATGTAGACGAGGACTCCGTCCTTGGCATGGTTGTGGGCGATCGTCTGCGCGACGTTGCGCACCGCAGCCTTCGACGCCGCATAGGCGGAAAGGCGCGCGATTGCCGAGCCCCGCTCGGCGGCCCAGCTCGAGAGCACGACGATCGTCCCGCCGCCGACCAAGAGGAAATGCCGCAGCGCCTCGCGCATGAGGCTGACCGGTTCGAGGACATTGACGCGCAGTGTCGTATCCCAGTTCTCGTCCCAGAGCGCGTCGCTGCCGTCGAAGGGCGTCTCGAGCAGCGTCGCGGCGTTGACGACGACGGCGTCGATGCGGCCGCGCCACGCGAGCGCGTCGGCGAACAGCGTGCGCGTGGCGCCCGGGATGGCGAGATCCGCCTGGAGCAACAGTCGCCGCTCTTCGGGCAGCGCCGCGACGGCAGTCTCCGCGCCGTCGCGGTTGCTGCCGTAGTGCGCGACGACGGCGGCGCCGCGCTCGGCGAGCGTCGCGACTGTCACCGACCCGATGCCTCCCGACGCGCCGGTGACGAGGACGATCCTCCCGTCGAGGTCGCCCGGGGCGCTAGGCACGGTCACCGCCTGCGGCATCGCGGAGCCTCGCGTAGACGTCTGCGGCGTCGCCGTCCTCGACCGACGTGTCGACGATGATCTCGTCGACGCCGGCGGCTGCGAGGTCCGGCAGCCGGCGCGCGAGCTCGTCGCTCTGTCCGGCCGCCTCGACGATCCGCAGCACGACCTGGAGCGACGCCGGATCGCGGCTTGCCTCGGCCGCGGCGGCCCGCATCGTCCGGATCGGCGCAACGAGCTGCTCCGGGGCGAGCTCGGGAAGCGCCTGCTGCGCGAGCCAGCCGTCACCGACCCGTCCGGCGCGCCGGAGGGCGACGTCGGAGTGGCCGCCGATCAGGAGCGGCACACCGTTCGCAGGCCGCGGCAGGCAGAGCACGTCCGCGGGCAGCTCGTACAGGTCCGAGCTCGACGCGGCCGGGGCGCCTGTCCAGCAGGCCCGTGCGATCGAGATCCATTCGTCCAGCCGGCGGCCGCGTCCGGCGAACGGGACGTTGAGCGCGTCGAACTCCTCTTCGAGCCAGCCGGCGCCGACACCGAGGCGCAGCCGGCCGCCGCTAGCGACGTCGATCGACGCGGCCTGCTTGGCGAACACGACGGGGTGCCGCAACGGCAGGACGAGCACAGCCGTCCCGATCGCCGCGCGCTCGGTCGCCTGCGCGATCAGCGCGAGCGCGATCAGGGCGTCGAAGTACGGGGTGTCGGTCGCCCACGTGGCGCGGCCGTCCTCGGCGAACGGGTAGCGAGACTCGATCGCAGCCGGCAGCACGATGTGATCGCTGACCCACAGCGAGTCGAACCCGGCGGCCTCGA
>JANMWV010000006.1:0-5601 GCA_031394165.1 Actinomycetes bacterium | reverse complement strand
GCGAGGCCTGCGAGCCGGTCTGCCAGAGTAGCGTCGGGTTCTTCGTTGCGAACGCGTTCGGATACCAGGAGTTCCAGTCCGGCTCGAGCTTCACGTTCGAGTCGATGCCGATGCCCTGGAGGTTCTTCGTGATGATCTGGTTCGAGGCGACCCAGTCCGACCAGCCCGAGATCACGTGGATGTCGAGGTTGACCGGGTTGCCCTTCGGGTCGATGAGCGTGGTGCCCTTGTAGGTGAAGCCGTTGTCGGTCAACAGCTTCTTCGCCGCCGTCGGGTTATAGGCGGCCGCTGCGGTCGCCACCTTCTTCACGGCTGCGCTTTCCCACGTCGGGAAGATCCCGTTCAGCCCGAGCGCATCGGTCGGCGGCGCGTAGCCGTACTCACCGAGCTTCGAGACGTCGCTGCGGTTGATCGCCAGGCTCAATGCCTTGCGGAACGCGACGAGGCTGTACGGGTACACCGTCGAGTCGAGGACGAGCGAGATCGGGTACGCCGTCGTGGCGTAGAACGAGTGGTAGTGCGCCGGATCCTTCGCCGAATACGCCTGCGCGACGTTCGGGACGAAGTTGTGCGTCCAGTCGACCTGACCGCTCTGGATCGCGAGCAGCGCGGCGTCGTTCGACGCTGCCTGCGTGTACTCGAGGCACGGGATCTTCGGCGCGCCTGCGAGCCAGTAGTGCGGGTTCTTGTTGAAGACGTAGTCCTGGGTCGAGAAGCGGCCGAGCTTGGCGAACGGGCCGGAGCCAACGGGATTCGGGTTCGTGAACGTCGCCGGGTCCGCGACCTTCGACCAGATGTGCTGCGGAACGACGAACTGCGCGTTCAGGACGGCCGGGATGAACTGCGAGTCGACCGTCTTGAGCTTGAGGACGACCTTGTAGAGACCGGATGCGCTGATCGACGCGACGTTCGAGTCGGGCGAGAGGTACCCGATCAGGTCGAGCGTCTTGTCTTGCTTGCCGGCCGTGAGGCTGTAGACGACGTCGGCCGAATTGAGGGGCTTGCCGTCGCTCCACTTGACGCCCTGCCGGAGGTTCAGCGTCAGGGTCTTGTTGCCGTTGCTCCACTTCCAGCTTTGTGCGAGCCACGGATACTGGTGACCGCCGCCGGCGACGGTGCTGATGATCAGCGGCTCGTAGAACGCGCCGCGCACGAACGCACCGCTGGGAAGACCGGTCGCGGTGTACGGATTGAAGTTCTTGACGAACGCGGGATCGCCCGAGCCCGTCATGACGAGGCACGTGTGATTGGCGCTGGCGGAGCCGACCGACCGCGTCGCCGCCGGCACGGAGGCCGTGACGACGAGGGCGAGAAGCCCGGCGAGCGCGGCGATGGCGGGGAGCCGTGGGATGGAGCGGACGTGACGTCGCATCTGCAGATCCTTTCTTGGCCCGGAGGCGGATTCTGAGGCGTTCGGGTCGCGTGGCACTGAAAAGTTCCGGTAACGGTTACCACGATCGAACCGGAAAAGTCAAGGTCCCGCAGGCCGATTGTCCGGCGTCCGGTCGAGCGTTTTCGGCCCTCGAGACCGAAGAAACGAAACCCAAGACTTCCGAAACGTTCCGGAACATGCTTCAATACACCTGTGAGCGACGCCGCGAACGGGAACGACGCCCGCACCGCCCGCGTGACGATCCGTGAGATCGCCGAGTTCGCCGGCGTGTCGATCGCCACCGTGTCGCGCGTGGTCAACGGCCGCGGCGACGTCTCCGCCGAGACGCGCGAGCTCGTCCAGCGGGTCGTCCGCGAGCACGGCTACTCGGCGAACCGGAGCGCGCGCGGACTCTCGGGCGGCCGAACCGGCTTCGTCGGCGTCACGGTGCCGAAGGTGCACCCGGTCTACTTCTCCTCGATCCTCTCGGGCGCGGCCGAGGCGCTCTACGAGCAGGACCTTCGGATCGTGCTCTGCCCGACGGAGCACGAGCACGAGCGTGAGGTCTCGTTGCTCGAGCGCCTGATGCACGGCACCACCGACGGCGCACTCCTCGTGTTGCCGGAGGAGACGAACGACGAGCTCGAGAGCCTCCTGAACCACGGCTACCGCTTCGTCGTCGTCGATCCGCTCATGCAGTTGAACGAACGGATCCCGGCTGTGTCCGCGGCGAACTTCTCAGGCGCGAATCAGGCGACCAAGCATCTTCTGGGGCTCGGTCACCGTCGCATCGGCGCGATCAGCGGGCCGGACGGCTGGCTCGCTACCGAAGAACGCCGTGGCGGCTACCACGCGGCGCTCGCGTCGGCCGGCATCATGCCCGACCCTGCGATCGAGATCGCGTCCGACTTCCAGGTCGAGGGAGGCATCGAGGCGGCAGCGCACCTGCTCGACGTCGCCGAGCGGCCGACCGCGATCTTCGCGTTCAACGACAACCTCGCGCTGGGCACCATGCAGGCCGCGCGGGCGAGAGGCCTCCGCATACCCGAGGATCTCTCGATCGTCGGCTTCGACGACCTCGAGTGGGCGGAGTACGTCAGTCCGGCGCTGACGACCGTTCGGCAGCCGCTCGCCGAAATGGGCCGCATGGCGGTCAGCCTGCTGACCCGGCTGCTCGACAACCAGAGCTTCGAAGCGCTCCATGTCGAGCTCGCCACGCGCTTCATCGCCCGCGGCTCGACACAGCGGCTCTGACGACCCCAGGGTCTAGCTCATCTAGCCAGAAGGTGTGCGGCTAGCATGACTCCGTGGCCGCCGAACGTCTCGAATCCCTGCTGCGCGATGCCTTCCCGGACGCGGATGAGCTCCGCGTCGAGGATCGCACCGGCGGCGGCGACCATTTCCAAGTGACCGTCACGAGCCCGCGCTTCTCGGGGCTCACGCTGATCGACCAGCACCGCCTCGTCAACGAGGCGCTCGCCGGGCCGCTCCGCGACGGCACCATCCACGAGCTTCGGATCAAGACGAGAGGAACCGCATGAGTGAGCTGTCGGAACGCATCCAGGACGTCATCTCGAACGAGCCGGTGGCGGTGTTCATCAAGGGCACGCCGCAGATCCCGATGTGCGGCAACTCCCATCGCGCGCTCACTGCGCTCCGCGAGGCAGGCGCACCGGTGACCGCGGTCGACATCCTTCCCGACCCGGCGATCCGGCAGGAGCTCCAGGCGATCTCCGGCTGGCCGACGATCCCCCAGGTCTTCGTCAAGGGCGAGCTGATCGGCGGCGCGGACATCACACAGGAGCTCGGCGAGAGCGGCGAGCTCGCGCGGATCCTCGAGACCAAGCTCGGCCCCGACTACCGCAACGACGCCGAAGAGCACGTCGTCGACGTGGTCAGCGGCGTGCGGGCCTAGAAGCGCTTGACCGTTCCGGCCCAGCGGTAGCCGATCGCGGGAATCGCTCCCGCGTCGATCAGGGTGCCTTCGAGCGCCTCGCTGCTCGGGCCGCCGAGCCAGCGGTGCAGGTACGGCACCCGCTCGAGCACGCGCTCGTCGTAGCGCTCGCGCAACGCCGCGAGCAGCGTCTCGTCCGAATGCAGATCGGGATGACGCGTCGCCCACTCGCCGAGATCCGGTGGCCCGGGCGGGTAGGCGCCCGCCGCTGCGAGCATTCGATGCTGGCCCTCGTACCAGTCGCGCGCGTTGGCGTCGAGGCGGGTCCGCGTGAACTCGTCGACGAGGAGCAGCGGCGCGAGGCTCGCGAGCTTCGCGATCCCGTCGTCGAGCGGGTCGACGTGGTGGAGGACGCGGCCGGCCACGACGGCGTCGAAGGCACCGTCGACGTCCTGGAAGCGGATCTGCCGGAACGCAGGCCCGTCCGGCGCGTCCGGATCGACGCCGAGCACGTCGTAGCCCGCGGCGGCGAGCGTGGCGACGAGGCCGCCGTCGCGGCCGCAGCCCACCTCCAGCACTCGCCGTGGAGGCGGCGGCAACTGGTCTAGTACGAAGATGGCGAAGTCGCTCACGACCGTCACCCTCGCAGAGATCCGCCGCCGCGTGGTCGAGGCTCAGGGCTATGCGTCGCGTCCGCGCACCGGCACAGCGGCCGAGGTGCTCGAGACGGTGCGGCGCGTCGGCTGCATCCAGCTCGACTCCGTGTCGACCGTGGAGCGCAGCCATCGCCTCGCGCTCGGTGCGCGCGTCGGCGCCTACCCCGAGGCGACGGTGTCGCGCCTGCTGCGTACCGGGAAGCTCTTCGAGTACTGGGCGCACGAGGCGTGCCTGCTGCCTGTGGAGGATTATCCGATGCACCGCTGGCGCATGGCGACGTACGCGGAGTCGCATCCGTGGCGCGGCAACGTCTTCGAGCGGGAGCCCAAGCTGACGGAGCAGGTGCTGCGCGAGATCTCCGAGCGCGGGCCGCTCGGCTCGCGCCACTTCGAAGGCACCGGGCCCCGGGCCGAAGGCTCCGAAATCAAACAAACCGGGATGTGGAACTGGAAGCCGGCGAAGGTCGTGCTCGAGGCGCTGCACTCCGCAGGCCGTCTGGCGATCGCCGGCCGCGACGGATTCCAGCGGCTCTACGACCTGCCGGAGCGCGTGCTGCCGCCCGAGGTCGTGGCCTGCCCGACGCCCACCGACGACGCGTACGTCCGCTGGGCGACACTGCGTGGGGTCGAGGCGCGCGGAGCGCTCACCGAGAGCGCGGTCGCGGAGATGTGGCGGCTGAAAGGCGGCGTGGCGCGCATCAGGCCCCACGCGGACGCGCTCGTCGAGGACGGGACGCTGCGCCGGCTCGCCGTCGAGGACGGCAAGGCGCCCGTGCTCGTGCCGGCGAGCGTGGAGCCCGGCGGGGCGGTGCCTCCGGCGCTGCTGCTCTCGCCGTTCGACAACCTCGTGTGGGATCGCGCGTTCCTCACGCGTGTCTTCGGCTTCGAACACGTGATCGAGATCTACAAGCGCGAGCACGAGCGCGTGTACGGGTACTACGTGCTACCGCTCCTGCGCCGCGACCGCCTGGTCGGACGCGCCGACCTCAAGCACGACCGCGCCGAGGGCGTGCTGCAGGTGAAGGCCTTCCATCCCGAGCCGGGCGTCCGCGGGAAGCTCGACGACACGCTGGATGCGGCGCTCGTACGGCTCGCACGGGTACTGGGCGCCGAACGCGTCCAGCGGAACACGCCCGCTCGACCGTAGAATCGGACCCATGGACTTCGAGACTCGGGCGATCCACGACGGGCAGGAGCCGGATCCGGCGACGGGCGCGGTGACGGTGCCGATCTACCAGACGTCGACCTACGTGCAGGATGCGGTCGGCGAGCACAAGGGCTACGACTACTCGCGTGTCGCCAACCCCACGCGGACCGCGCTGCAGGAGTGCCTCGCGTCGCTCGAGTCGGCCGACCACGGCATTGCCTTCTCGTCCGGGCTCGGCGCGACGACGACGCTGATGCACCTCGTCGACCCCGGCCAGCGCGTCGTCCTGATCGCCGACGTCTACGGCGGCGTCTACCGGATGACCTCCCAGGTCTACGAGCCGAAGGGCTACAAGTTCGAGTACGTGCCGGCGGATCAGTTCGCCAACCTTCGCGAGCATCTCGACGACAACACGCGGATGGTGTGGATCGAGTCACCGTCGAACCCGCTGCTGAACGTCGTCGACATCCGGGCTGCGGCCGACGCCGCGCACGAGGTAGGCGCGATCCTCGTCGTCGACAACACCTTCGCG
>JANMWV010000606.1:0-9176 GCA_031394165.1 Actinomycetes bacterium | reverse complement strand
CGTCGAGAGCTCCCCGTGCGTGGTCAGATATGTCTGCCCGTCGGCGATCATCCGTCCCCAGTCGGGTGTCGGTGGCGGGATTCCCAGCCCGAGATAGCCGAGGGTCACAATCGCGAGGATGTCGAGCACGATGTCCGACATCGCGATCACGATCGTCGGCTGGGTCTCGTACGCTCGCATCGTTCGCGGCGAGGTGGTCGTCGCGAAGCGGCGCGAATACGTCCTTGCTGCGCGCGCCGGCGGTCTCTCCCACGGCCGCATCATGCTCCGGCACCTGCTGCCGAACGTGATCACGCAGGCGATCGTCTTCTCGATGTCGGACATCGTGCTCGACATCCTCGCGATTGTCACCCTCGGCTATCTCGGGCTGGGGATCCAGCCGCCGACAGCAGACTGGGGACGGATGATCGCCGACGGGCAGACGTACCTGACCACGCACTGGGAGCTCTCGACGATCCCGGGCGTCGCCATCGTGGTCACGGCGCTCGGCCTCTCGCTGCTCGCCGACGGGCTCGCCGACCTGCTGCGGCCCGAATGAGCGGCGTCCTGCTCGACGTCCGCGACCTCAGGGTCGAGTTCCGGCTCGCGCGCGGGACCCTCCGTGCCGTCGACGGCGCTTCGTTCGCCGTGGGCCGGGGCGAGGCGCTCGGGCTCGTCGGAGAGTCGGGCTCGGGCAAGACGATGGCCCTCCGCTCACTCGTCGGTCTGCTGCCCCGGGCGGCGCGGCTCGCCGGCGGCGAGATCCTCTTCGAGGGCACGGATCTGGCGGCGGCGCCCGCGGAGCGGCTTCGGGCGATCCGGGGACGCGAGATCTCGATGGTCTTCCAGGAGCCGATGACCGCGCTCAACCCGGTGATGCGGGTCGGCGAGCAGATCGCCGAGGGGCCGCTCGTTCGACTCGGCTACGGCCGCCGCAGGGCGCGGCAGCGCGCGCTCGAGCTGATGCAGACGGTTGGGATCCCCGACGCGAAGCGGCGAGCGGACGCGTTCCCGCACGAGCTCTCAGGCGGGATGCGCCAGCGCGTGATGATCGCGATCGCGCTCTCGTCGGACCCGAAGCTGATTCTCTGCGACGAGCCGACGACGGCGCTCGACGTCACGATCCAGGATCAGATCCTGAAGTTGCTGCAACGCCTGAGGGAGGATCTCGGCGTCGGCCTCGTCTTCGTCTCACACGACCTCGCCGTGATCGCTCAGACCTGCCAGTACGTCGCCGTAATGTACGCGGGACAGGTGGTCGAGAGCGGCCCGATCGAGGCGGTCTTCCGGGAGCCGCGGCATCCGTACACGCTGAGCCTGCTGCGGTCCGTGCCGGACTTCGAGGATGTGCGCGAGACGCTCGCGACGATCCCGGGCAGCCCGCCGGACCTCGCCTCGCCGCCGCCCGGCTGCCGTTTCCACCCGCGTTGCGCGTTCGCTCAAGAGAACTGCACGTCGGGTGCGTTCCCGCTGCGCCCGCTCGGCGGCGAGCGCGCGACGGCCTGTATTCACGACGAGGCCTGCGCTGCCGACGCGCGGCGCGAGCCGGTGATCGCCGGTGGCTGATCCGCTGCTCGAGATCCGCGGTCTCTCGATGCACTTCCCGCTCCGAGGCGCACTCGCAAGCCGGCTGCGTGGGCAGACGCCGCCGGTGCTCCGCGCGGTCGACGGCGTCGACCTCGAGCTCTTCAAGGGCGAGACGCTCGGCCTCGTCGGCGAGTCCGGTTGCGGCAAGTCGACTCTGGCTCGCTGCGTCGTCGGCCTCTACAATCCGACCGCGGGCGAGATCCGCTATGCCGGCTCCGCGCTGTCGGTCAAGCGCGATCGGCCGGACCGCCGGCGCATCCAGATGGTCTTCCAGGATCCGTACGCGTCACTCAACCCGCGCATGACCGTTCGGCAGATGCTGAGTGAGCTGCTGCGGGCGCACCGGATGGTGCCGAGGGAGCGGGTCGACGAGCGCTGCCGCGAGTTGGTCGACCTCGTCGGCCTCGGGCCGCGCGCGCTCGATGCGCTCCCGGGCCAGTTCTCGGGCGGGCAGCGCCAGCGCGTGAGCATTGCCCGTGCTCTGGCGCTCGAGCCCGAGCTGCTCGTCGCCGACGAGCCGGTGTCGGCGCTCGACGTCTCAGTGCAGGCAACCGTGCTCAACCTGCTCGACACCCTGCGCGAGCAGCTCGGGCTGACGGTGCTGCTGATTGCCCACAACATGGCGGTCGTCCGTCACGTTTGCGACCGGGTCGCGGTCATGTACCTGGGCAGGATCGTGGAGACGGCGCCGACGGCGGACTTGTTCGCCGACGCGCGGCACCCGTACACAGCCGGATTGCTCCGGGCCGTTCCGCGCCTCGTGCCGGGTCGGGTGTCCGAAGCGCCGGGTGTCGTCGGCGACCTGCCGAGTCCGATCGACCTGCCGAGTGGCTGCCGCTTTCATCCGCGCTGTCCCATCGCCGTGCACCCCGTCTGTGTCGAGGACGAGCCGGAGCTGGCGTTGGGGCCGAGCCGGCCGGCGCATCGGGCCGCCTGTCACTTCGCTTGGACGGCGGTTCCGCCCGCGCATGTGCCCGAGGTCGAGCTCGACACGCAGGAGGTGCCGTGATCGAGCGCAGTACGATCCGCTTCGAGCACGAGCTGCTCAGCGGCGTGGAGCTGCCCTGCCTCGAGGAAACCGGCGCAGGCGAGGGGCCGCACGTCAGCCTGATCGGTGGGATCCACGGTGGCGAGTACTCGTCGATCGCGGCCGTGATCCGCTTCATGCGCTCGCTCGACCCGAGCGAGCTGCGAGGGCGGATCACGGCCGTCCCGGTCGTCAGCATGCCCTCCTTCCGGGCGCGGAGCGCATTCGTCGTCCCCCAGGACGGCAAGAACCTCAACCGCTGCTTCCCGGGCGATCCCGACGGCACCTTCAGTGATGTGCTCGCCCACGCCGTCTTCGAGCGTCTGATCGCCCCGGCCGACGCGCTCCTCGACCTGCATGGGGGCGACATGGTCGAGGCGCTCGAGCCGTTCACGCTCTACGACGAGTCGGCGGTCGAAGACCGGGCGCGTGAGCTGGCGATCGCCTTCAGGCTGCCCTACGTCGTCCGCAACCGCGCGGCCGACGCGCCGATCGGGGGCACGACTTCGGCCGCGGCGGCCCGGGCCGGCGTTCCGGCTGTCATCGCGGAGGCGGGAGGATGCGGCCTGCTCGAGGAGGAGGCCGTCCGGCTCCTGACCGACGGCGTCGGCGAGGCCCTCCGCCGACTCGGCATGCTCCCGGGCGAGCCGCGGCCTCCCCGCGAGGACCTGCGCACCGTCGGTCGGTTCGTCTGGTTGCGCTCGACGGCGGAAGGCTGGTGGGAGCCGGCGGTGCGGACCGGAGAGGAAGTGGCGGAGTCCGCGCTGCTCGGCACGGTCAAGAACCTCTACGGCGACGTCGTCGAGGAGATCCGCGCCCCCGACGACGGGGTACCGCTCTTCATCACTTCGAGCCCGGCCGTCGCGGCCGACGGGCTGCTGCTCGGTCTCGGCGCCGACCTGGCGCCACTTCCGGCATAGTGGCCCGCCGATGACGCTGACCTACCGGTCGCTCCTGTTCGCACCCGGCCACGACGCGAGTCGGCTGCACGCCGCGTTCGCCTCGGAGGCCGACGCGGTCGTCGCCGATCTCGAGGACAGCGTGCCGGCGGCCGACAAGTCCCGGGCGCGCGACCTCGTCGCGGAAGTGCTCGCCGGCCCCACCGGGACGGCCGCCCGGCTCATTCGCATCAACTCACCGGACGGCGGGCCCGACGAGCGCGATCTCGAGCTGCTCGCCGCACTCGAGGTTGACGCCGTCGTCGTGCCGAAGGCGACGCCCGAGATCATCGCAGCGCTCGGGCCTTCAGGACCTCCGATCGTCGCGGTGGTCGAGACTGCGGTCGGGCTCAGGCTCGCGTTCGAGACGGCGACCTCCGTGCGGGTCGAGGCGCTCGCGCTGGGCGCCAACGATCTCGCCGCCGACCTCGGCCTCGAAGCGACCCCGGGCGCCCAGGAGCTCCTCTACGCACGGTCGAAGCTCGTCATCGACTCGATCGCCGCCGGCCTTCGCGGGCCCTTCGACCGTGTCTACCCACTTCTCGACGATCCTTCGGGTCTCGAGGCAGACGCCGCCTTCGCACGCGCGCTCGGCTTCCGCGGCAAGAGCGCGCTTCATCCGGGCCACGTCGGGCTGATCAACGGCGTCTTCTCGGCACGGCCCGAACCGGCGGCAAGGGACGCGATCTACCGCTCCTGAATGGGTGGGCGTATCGTCGTCCGGATGCCTGAGCGCGAGCAGACGATTGCGGGCAGCGAGGGGACGATCTCGTTCGGTCTCGAGGGCGAGACCGCGCAGACCTGGTATCGAGTCTCGGGCACGTTGCGGCCGGATGACGCGGCGGCGCCCGCTCCCTTGATCGTGCTCCACGGCGGTCCCGGCGGCGTCCACGATTACCTGCTTTCCCTGACAGATCTCGCGCGCGACGGCCGCGCTGTCGTGCACTACGACCAGATCGGCAACGGACGGAGCACCCACTTCCCGGACCGCGGCGCGGATTTCTGGACAGTCGAGTTGTTCGTGCGCGAGCTCCACAACCTGGTCGCTGCGCTCGGGATCGGTGATCGACATCATGTGCTCGGTCAGTCCTGGGGCGGCTTCCTGGCCCAGGAGTACGCGGTCACCCGTCCACGCGGGCTTCGCTCGCTCGTGCTCGCAAACACGGCGGCGTCGTTTCCCGACTTCGTCGCGGCGGCGAATCGCCTTCGCGCAGAACTCCCGCCCGAGGTCGAGGCGATACTCCGTCGTCACGAGGGGGCGGGTACAACGGATGATCCAGCGTACGCCGAGGCGTGTCAGGTGTTCTACGGGCGTCACGTCTGCCGCCTCGACCCGTGGCCGCCCGAGGTTGTCGAGGCGTTCGCCTGGATCGAGCGCGACCCGACCGTGTACCACACCATGAACGGGCCGAGCGAGTTCCACGTCGTCGGCTCGATCAAGGACTGGCAGTGCAAGGATCGCCTCGCCTCGATCGAGGTGCCGACGCTCCTCGTCTCGGGTCGCTACGACGAGGCGACGCCGGCGTTGCAGGAGACCCTCCGGAGCGGAATTCCGAGCTGCGAGTGGGTGCTGCTGGAGAACGCGTCGCACATGCCGCATCTCGAAGAGCGAGAGCGCTACATGCAGGTCGTCGGCGACTGGCTCGCCCGGCACGACTGACCCTGCTCGCTCCGATCGTCGCCGCAGTGCCTCCCTCGGCCGCGTACGGTGTGGGGGTGCATTAACTCGGTTCCGCGTCGCGGCCGGTCCTCGGCCGTAGAGCGGCGGCTTGAATCTTGCTGGTAAGCCCTCTAACGGACTCGAACCGTTGACCCCCTCCTTACCATGCGCTGCTGAACCGTTGCCGTGGGTTGCGACCGGTTGCCGATCGACCTGTTTGAGGCGTTTTCACGGTCATCGCATTTGCGACCGGTTGCCACTGGTTGCGCCCGCTGGGCTCCATAAGTGCTCCATCCCTCCTGGGGGAAGCGCTAATGAAAAAAGGGTTTGCGCTCCCGTTGAGTGCGCTAGCGCAGCTTTGCAACCCTTTCTGAGAGAGGGAGTCATTCTCAGAGTCAGGAGTCGCAGCCGAGCCAGCGTCGGTAGGCGGCGGCGACCCGTCCGAGTTCGCTTCGCGTCTCGAATTCGACATCGACGAGCGACACCTCGAAGCGTCGCCCGTCCCGTTCGCAGAGGGCGATCAGGCCGCGCCGTACATCGGGTCCTTCGATCACGCCGAGCACGCGAACGGGAGCGCCGACCACGCGGGCGACCTCACCGATCTCGAGCGCGTTTTCGGCGCCGACGAGGAGGCCTCCAAGCTGCTCCTCGTCGTTGTAGCAATCGACGGTCAGACCCTCGATCAGTAGATCAACCGCGGCGGCGTTGTCGGCGAGGTCGCTCAGGCGGCCTGCCGACCGTCGAAGTCGGGGATCAGTCCCAACCGCCGGGCCTCGTCCTGGATCTCGTCCGGGAGCGCTCGGGCGTCGTATGGGATGCCGTTCACGGTGACGATCCAGGCGAACGGGTTTTGCTCGAGCATGCTGCGTCGGGTCAGTTCCGGTTCGTACCAGGACAGTTGGAGCAGCGTGCGGATCCGCGCGGACTTGTTCGCCGTCGTGCTTTTCGGAACCCTGATCCGCTCGGCGAGCTCGTCAGCACGAAGGTACGGCGGGTGAGACTTGTCGAAGAGGAAGTTGATCGAACCGACAGTGTGCACGACGCCTGCCGCCCAGATTCGGGGCTCGCCGCGATCGAGCGGAGAGGGGCGCTTCCTGGCAAGGCGACCGACGAGCGTCTTGCACAGACCGGCGTACTCCGCATCGAGGTGCTGGTGGCACACCTGGTCGGTGATTGACACGATCGCCGCGACTCGTTCGCGCAGCGCAACCGGCACCGAGCGGTCGCCTTCGCAGGCCGGAACGTCAGACGCAGCCATCTACATCAGGATTACGCAACACCCGGACGGAGCCAGCGGGACGCTCATGCGCCGAGCGTAGGAACCAGGAGCTGCGAGGAGGGGGCGCCGCTGGCCGGTTGCTTGCGTTTGAATCCGAGCGATTTGTAGGTCGTGAGTCGCCGGGTGTGCATCGCGCGCAGCACTGGCACGCGGGTGTCGGCGTAGTCGTGGACGCGAACGGTCGTCTTGCCTTCCTCGGCGCGCATGAGTCGTCCGGTGTACTGCACGAGCCGGCCTTTGAACGAAACAGGGAAGGCGAGGAAGAGCGTGTCGAGTTTCGGAGAGTCGAAGCCTTCGCCGAGGTACTGGCCGGTCGCGACGACGACGAACTGCTCTTGGGGCAAAGCGTCTGAGATCTGCTGGATGATCGCGGCTCGTGCGCGCTTGCCGAGGCTGCCTTCGAGAACGAGCGGTGCGACGCCTCGGCTGCGAAGCCCGTCGGCGAGCAGGCGGCAGTGCTCTGTCCACTGGCTGAGAACGAGGCAGCGGCGGCCTTCGTCGAGCGCCGCGACCACGTCGTCGCAAACGAGAGCGGTACGGGCCTTGTCCTCGACAAGCGCTCGGAACACTTCCTGGATCGGTGTCTCACTAGCCGCCGTCACGGCGAGTTCGGTCTCACGCACGACGAGCTCGAGCGTCAGATCGCCAGCGGGGCCTTCGCCACTCGCGATCCGGTGACGGATCGGCCCGCACTGCATCGTGATGATCTCCTGCAGCCCGTCTCTGCGGTAGGGGGTGGCGGTCAGGCCGAGGAAGTGACGAGCCCGCGCCTTCCGGACGCACTGCTCGAACGAGACCGCCGGCAGGTGGTGGCATTCGTCGACTACGACGTGGCCGTAGTTGCTGAAGAACGCCTCGGGGTCGTCGATGGTCTTGAGGCTCTGGATCATCGCCAGGTCGACGTTCCCGGTCAGCCTGCGCCTTCCGCCGCCGATCTGGCCGATCTCCTTCGGAGGGAGATCGAGCAGGGCCTGGAGCTGTGCGCGCCACTGCTCGAGGAGCGGCTTGCTGTGGGTGAGGACGAGCGTCGGCAGTCCTCTCGCAGCGATCACGGCACAGGCGATCACTGTCTTGCCTGTTCCCGGTGGGGCGACGAGGACGCCGTCGGCGTGCGCGAGCACTCCGCTCAGCGCCGTCTGTTGGAGCGGGGTCAACGCCCCGCGGAATTCCAGGCGGATCCTGTCGTGGTTCGGGCGGCGGTCGTCGATCACGAGCCGGCTTCCGGCTGTTTGGATGGCGAGGGCGACCTGTTCGTGCAGGCCGCGCGGCAGCTGAAGGTGGGTGAGGGTCTCGTCGTAGCAGCGGATCAGTCGCGGTGACTGGTGGGTGGAGAGCCTGAGCCGCTGGCGCTCGTAGAAGAGCGGGTTGTGCAGCGAGGCGAGGTGCTTGAGTTCGGCGAGCAGCGGCGGTGGAAGGCTTGACTTCGGGATCGCCAGGTCGGCTCCGATCGTGCAGGCGACTACGGGCGGGAGCCGTGTGTCTCGTGCGCTCCGCGCGCGCGTTGTGATTGCGGCGGGACCGACCGGGACATCGCCGCGCGAGGCGAGGAGGGATTCGAGCGCTTCCGGTGACAGCCGCTCGATCGAGCTGAGCAGCGCCCATTGATCGGGCGCCGGCTCCAACGTCGCCGGGTCGAGGAAGACGCTCATTCCTGCCTCCCGGCATTTGCCTTGGAGCGGCAGCGCGATCAGGTTCCCGAATCCCTTCTGCGGCAGGAAGTCCTGGCTCGGGAAGAGCCGGTCGTAGCTTGCGAGGTCGAGCTCAGCGCGGCTCGCCATCGCCTCGCGAAGCAGGAGCGCCCCGAGCCGGCGCGCCGAAGCGGCTGCCACCGGCGAGGTGAAGAAGACCCACAGGTGAGCGCCGCTTCCAGATCGGCTCCGCTCCAACACCGCTGGCACGTCGGTGTCGGTGCACGCCTCGAGAAGCGCCATCGCGTCGAGGTGCCACGCGCTGCCGTCGAGGTCGCAAGCCAGCAACCAGCAGCTGTCGTCCTTCAGCAGCGGATAGATGCCGATCGACTCGCGGCCGCGGAGATGCTTCTCGATCGCCTCGTCGGAGAGGGGGAGGTACAGCTTCGGGGCGTCGCGGGCTCCGCCCCAACCACCGGCGACCGCGGGTGTGTAGCCACTCTTGCCCGAACGAGAATTCTCCCAGCGAAGCGCGTAGACATCCTCGCGCCCGCGGAAGAGGCTCCGGATCAGCGCGATCTTCTCCGAGGGAGTAGAGGTGGTAGCGACAGACGGGCTGGATCGGCTTGTCGGCGTCCGACTGTTCTGTTTCGCCGCCGTGAAGATCTGCGGCGAACGTTGCCGGAGCGCGAGCAGCGTCCGCAGACGCTCGTTCTCGGCACGCAGACGATCGACCTCGCGAGAGGTTTGCTCGATCTGTTGCTGGAGGTCGCCTGCGAACACGGCTGCGGTAGCCGAGCACTGTACTTCGCGCACCCGTCGGTGAAGCTCGGATCGGCGCCGCCTTACGATCGCCACGCGCGTTGCGCCGGGTCCCACATACCTGTGGCGGTATGTTCGAGCAGAGGGTCGAGTAGGGGCCGCACGATTGCGAGTGCCTGTTCGAGGCTGGCGGCGGCGGGGGTGGTTGCGCGACCGGCCTCAGCTCTGTAACCCGCTTCCCAGAGTTCGCGGTCGGGGACGTCGAATCGATGCGGGAGGGTGAGATCGCGGCGTTCGGCTTCGGCACGAAGCGCGC
>JANMWV010000593.1:0-3357 GCA_031394165.1 Actinomycetes bacterium | reverse complement strand
CGGCGGCGATTGCCTCTGGACCGGCTGCGTCCCCTCCAAGAGCCTGATCGCCGCCGCCGCCGCAGCACAGCACGCACGCGACGCCACTCGCTTCGGCGTTAACACTGGCGAGCCGCGGATCGACTTCGCCCGCGTGATGGCACACGTGCGTGGGGCGATCGCGGCGATCGAGCCACACGACTCCGCCGAACGTCTCGAGCGCGAGGGCGTGACCGTCGTGCAGGGCCACGGCCGCTTCGTCAACGACCACACGATCCGCGTCGCCACGGACTCTGGCGATCGGGATCTGCGATTCCGCCGCGCGCTGATCGCGACCGGTTCCGAGCCGACGCTGCCGCCCGTGGAGGGCCTCGCCGAGCTGGCGCCGCTGACAAGCGATACCGTCTGGGAGCTCGAGCAGCTGCCCCGCCGGTTGGCGCTGATCGGCGGTGGCCCGATCGGCTGCGAGCTCGGCCAGGCGTTCGCGCGGCTCGGCAGCCGCGTCACGCTGCTCGAAGCAGCGCCGCGCCTGCTCCCGCGCGACCACCCCGAGGCAGCCGCGATCCTCCACGCCCGGCTGGTCGCGGACGGCGTCGAGGTGCGCGTGGGCGCCAAGATCAAGCACGCCGAGCGCGGTGACGCCCTCGTCATCGATGTCGACGGTGAGACGCTCCAGGCCGATGCGCTCCTCGTCGCCGCGGGTCGCCGTCCCCGGACAGACGACCTGGCACTCGAGCGGGTCGCCGTCGAGCTGACCGACCGCGGCCACGTGGTCGTCGATTCGCGGCTGCGCACGACCGCAGCGCGGATCTACGCAGCGGGTGACGTGACGGGTGCGCCCGCCTTCACTCACGTGGCGGGCTACCACGGCGGCGTGGTCGTACAGAACGCGCTCCTCGGCCTCCGTCGCTCGGTCTCGTACGAGGCGGTGCCGGCCGTCACCTACACGGACCCGGAGGTCGCCCAGGTCGGGCTGCTCGAACCCGACGCGCGGGAGCGGCACGGCGCCGGCATCCGCGTCGCGCGGTTCGACCACACCGCGCTCGACCGCGCGATCGCCGAGGCCGACGCGGTGGGCTTCACCGAGCTCATCGCCGACCGCAAGGGCCACCTCGTCGGTGCGACCGTCGTCGGGGCCGCGGCAGGAGAGATGATCGCCGAGCTGGCCGCAGCCATCCGCGCCGGCTCGCGTCTGCGCGACCTCGCCGGGGCGGTGCACGCCTATCCGACGCGCTCGGAAGCGGTGCAGCGCGCAGCGCTCGAGGACCTGCGCCGCTCGCTCGTGCGCCTGCGCAGGCCGGCGCGATGGATAATCGCCGCCCGTCGGCACGTCGGGAAGTGAGCAGGCGCGAGTCAGCCGAGGATGCGGACGGCGCCGACGACGCGCTGCACAGCCGTGAACCCGACGAGCACGGCAAACGCCCACGCGATCCCGGCAGCATGATCGGGAGCGAGGCAAAAGAGGGCGTAGACGACAATCGTCTCGAGCCCTTCGGCCAGGCCGCCGACGAAACGCAGGGACCGCTCGTCACCGACGGCAAGCCGGCGCCGCTCGGCGAGCGACGAGAAGGCCAGGAACGCCGTCCCGGAGACATAGTAGGCGCAGAGCAGTACGACGCACGCCAGACGCGCGTCCGGCCGGGCGATCGCGACCCCGGAGACGAACCCGCCATAAACGGCGAAATCGCCGACCAGATCGAGAAAGCCGCCGCGCTCACTCGGCTGACCGAGTCGCGCAACCGGACCGTCCAAACCGTCGAAGACGCGACTGACGAGCCACAGAGCGAGCGCAACCCACCAGTGGGAGAGCGCCGCCCCAAGGCACGCGCCAACTCCCGTCGCGAACGCCGCCGCCGTCAACGCCCCGGCGGACACCCCGAGCCGCGCAACCCCATGCGCTACCGCGTCGTTGAGCGGAGCGACGTGCGGCCGCAGGAGCGCGTCGAACACCCTTCACACCCTCCCGGCCGCGGCTGGATTCCCGCGGCACTGACGATCGCACTCGTCCTCTTTGGCGGACTGGTCGGCGCCGCCGTGCAGAGCATCGAGCCCGACGCGCTGGTGGGCGGTCACGTCTCCCTTTCGGCCTGGCAGGCGGTGCTCGGCGAGCGCGACTTCGCCGCCGCGCTCGTCTTCACGCTCGAGACGACCGCCGCCGCGACCGCCCTTGCCGTGATCTGTGGCGTCGTGCTCGCTGCGCTCGTCCGGCCCTGCGCGCCGCGCGTGCAGGCGCTCGTCACGCTGCCTGTCGCCGTGCCGCATCTTGTGATCGCGATCGCTGCGGTCGCGTGGCTCGGAGCCGGCGGCATCGTCGATCGGGCCGTCACGCTTCCTACGCAACTCGTGGGCGACACGCGCGGCATCGGCATCGTGCTCGTGTATGTCCTCAAGGAGGCGCCGTTCGTCGCACTCGCCGCGCTTGCTGTCTGGGGCGAGGAGACGCGCGGCCGCGAGGAGGCGGCGCGCGTGCTCGGCGCCGGACCGGTGGCGCGGCTCGTGCTCGTGGTGGTACCGCAACTCCGACCCGCTGTCATCGCCTCGGCTCTCGCGGTCAGCGCCTTCGCGCTCGGCTCGTTCGAGGTCGCGCTGATTGTTGGCCCCACCTATCCAGGCACGCTCGCAACCTACGCCCTGAACGCGACGCTCAGCCCTGATCCCGCCGCCCCGGCGCGTGCCGCGGCCGCGCTGCTCGTCGCCACGCTGCTCGCTCTCTTTGCAGCTGTACTCGCCGGCCAAACGCTCCGCCGCCGCAGTGCCTAGACGGGTCGCATTGCTGCTCGTGCTGGCCGCCGCGGCGCTGCTGCCGCTCGGCCTCGCTGTGCGGGCCTTCGCAGACGAGTGGCGCGGGCCGAACCTCTGGCCCCAACAATTCGGGCTCCGCGCAGTCGGTGTCGTGTCGCACGACCCGTCGCTGCGCTCGGCAATCATCACCTCTGTCGTCGTGGCGCTCACTGCCGCGCTCCTTGCGTTCCCGCTCGCCTGGCCCGCCGCGCGCTCGCTTGGCGCTACGCCACGCCGACCGCTGTTGCTTGCATTACTCGCGCTCCCGCTGGTCGTGCCAGGGTACGCTTTCGCGACCGGTATAAGCGCGTGGTTCGTCAGGCTCGGAATCCCCGGCGGCGTTCCCAGCCTCATGCTCGCGCACTTGCCGAGTGTGCTGGCGTACGAGATCCTCTTGCTGCTCCCCGCGTTCGACGCGCGGCTGCGACATCTTGGCGAGGCCGGTGCAGTGCTCGGTGCGCGACCGGCCATCCGCACGCTGCTGATCGAGCTACCGGCCCGGCGCGGCGCAGTCGTGGCCGCCATCGTCGTCGGCTTCACCGTCTCCTGGGCGCAATACGGAACGAGCCTCGCCGTCGGTGCCGGCACCGTCACCCT
>JANMWV010000568.1:0-2545 GCA_031394165.1 Actinomycetes bacterium | reverse complement strand
GGTCGACTACCTCCCTGATCGCGGGCTCTCGACGGCACTGTTCCTCGCGCTCGCGCTGGAGAAGCCGCTGCTGCTCGAAGGCGAGGCGGGCGTCGGCAAGACCGAGGCCGCCAAGTCCCTCGCAACCGCGATGGGCGCACGGCTGATCCGCCTGCAGTGCTACGAGGGCCTCGACGTCGCCCACGCCGTCTACGAGTGGAACTATCCCCGCCAGCTGCTCCACATCCGGGCGGCGCAGGAAGGGACGGTGTCCGAGGACGAGCTCTTCGGGCCCGCCTACCTCATTCGGCGTCCACTCCTTGAGGCGATCGACAGCGACGAGCCGGTCGTCTTGCTGATCGACGAGATCGACCGCGCCGACGAGGAGTTCGAGGCGTTCCTCCTCGAGGTGCTCTCCGACTTCCAGATCACGATCCCCGAGCTCGGCACGATCCGCGCTAGGCGACGGCCGGCGGTGATCCTCACCTCGAACCGCACCCGCGAGCTGCACGACGCGCTGAAGCGCCGGGCGCTGTTCCACTGGATCGGGCACCCCTCGATCGAACGGGAGATCGAGATCGTCAAGGTGCGCGTGCCCGAAGCGGCCGAGCGGCTGGCGATCGAGGCAGCCGCCTTCGTGCGCGAGCTCCGTGGGCTCGATCTCGCCAAGCCGCCCGGCGTGGCCGAGACGATCGACTGGACGATGGCCCTCAACGCCCTCGGCCGGCAGGAGATCGACGCCGAGGTCGTCCAGCAGACGCTCGGCTCGATCCTCAAGTACCGCGAGGACATCGAAGCCGTCCGCGACGAGACGCTCGCGGGCCTCGTCGAAAAAGCCCGCGCGGCGGTACCTCGGTAGTGGCCGGTGACGCGCTGCTGCGGCACGTCGTCACCTTCGGCCGCGTCCTGCGAGAGGCTGGGATCGAGGTCGGGCCGGGTCGCTTGACCGACGCGTTGCGAGCCCTGGACAACGTCGATCTCTCACGCCAGGAGGACGTCTACTTCTCGCTGCGTCAGACGCTCGTGTCGCGGCAAGACGAGCTCGCCCTCTTCGACCGGGCATTCATGGCGTGGTTCCTGCGTGCGCCGGTCCTGCCGCCGGCACGTGTGGCCGACGCCCAGCGCGCCGTGCAACGCGTTGCCGAGCTGCTCGTCGACCGAGCCGACCCCGACGACAGCGACGATGGTGCCGGCGACCCGATCGAGCTCGGCGAGTCCGGCCACGAGTTGCTGCGCGAGCAGGACTTCGCCGAGATGACGCCAGACGAGTTCCGGCGCGTCAGGCGCCTGATGGCCGCGCTCGCGGAGCGGCGTCCGCGACGTGCGTCACGTCGGCGCACAGCACACGCGCGCGGCGACCGGCTCGACATCCGTCGGCTGATCCGGCACTCGCTGCGAACGGGCGGCGACCCCGTCGATCGCCCGCTGCGCGCGCGAAAACTCGTGCCGCGCAAGCTGGTCGTCCTCTGCGACGTCTCCGGCTCGATGGACTCGTACGCGCGAGCGCTGATCCTCTTCCTGCACGCAACCGTCGGGTCCGGGCCAGGCGTGGAGGCGTTCGCGTTCGGCACGCGGCTCTCGCGGCTCACGCCGGAGCTCGCCACGCGCGACCCCGAAGCGGCCCTGGAGCGCTGTACCGAAGCGGTGACCGACTGGGGAAGCGGCACGCGGATCGGAGCATCGCTGAAGGAGTTCAACGACATCTACGGCCGCCGAGCGCTCTCGCGCGGCGCAATCGTCGTGGTCGTCTCCGACGGGTGGGAGCGGCAGGACCCGGAGCTGGTTGGTCGCGAGATGGCCAGGCTCGCGCGGGCGGCCTACGCGGTCGTGTGGGTCAATCCGCTGAAAGGGAATCCGGAGTATCAGCCGCTCGCCGGCGGCATGCGCGCCGCGCTGCCGTTCGTCGACCGCTTCCTCCCGGGCCATAATCTGAGGAGTCTCGAGGAGCTGGCGACAATGCTCGCCGGCATCGAAAGGAGGCACGCGGCATGAAGGAGATCGTTGAGGAGATCGAGCGCTGGCGCGAAGCAGGCGAGAAGGTGGTCGTCGCCACCGTCGTCGCCACACGTCGTTCGGCGCCGAGGCCGGTAGGAACGAGCCTAGCGGTGTCCGAGTCGGGGAAGATGTGCGGCTCCGTCTCGGGCGGCTGCGTGGAGAGCGATGTGTACGAGAACGCAAAAGACGTGCTCGCGACCGGCGTGCCGAAGCTGCTGACCTACGGGATCTCCGACGATCTCGCCTGGTCGGTCGGGCTGCCGTGCGGCGGCGAGATCGACGTCTTCGTGGAGGCGGTCGAGTGAGCCTCGTTGCTCGGCTCGCAGCCCTGCAGGCGTCGCAGGAGCGCGGCGTCGTCTTCACGGTCGTCGAGGGTGACGGCGTCGGGGCGAAGCTGCTCGTGCTGGAGTCGGGCGAGCACGTCGGCAGCGGTGTCCCGGACAGCGCGGTCGATCAGTTCCACGAGCTCGTGCGCCGTGGCCGGAACCGGCTGCTCGACGTGGCGGGCGCGCGGGTGTTCGCCGAGTGGTACGGCCCGTCGCCGCGCGTCTTCGTCTACGGCGCGGTCGAC
>JANMWV010000535.1:0-3775 GCA_031394165.1 Actinomycetes bacterium | reverse complement strand
CGTCGACGGATCGGGAATGTCGGTTGGCGCCATGACGCTCAAGAATAGTGCCAACGGGCACCGGTGCGTCGACGGCCTGGCCAAGGTTCGTCTTGCGAGCCGCGAACGTGTACCCGAGCACGGCACTCCGCTCGCGGTTATTTCGTCCAGTGCGGTCGGAGCGGTCGCCCGGGACACCTCACCACAACGGGCCTGGGTTCATCCCGCCATCCGACCTGGCGACTGGCTCGTCGCAGACTCCGACGGCGCAATTGTCATCCCAGCCGTTGCAGGAAGTGCTGGCTGTCCATGACCTGCGCCTGCCCGCCGAACGGGTGCAGCGCGTTGACGAACTCCTGGCTCGCTCGCCTCTCCCCGGAGCTCGGCGACCGCAGACCGCACCAGCTCTCGGGTGGCGAGCGCCAGCACATCGGCATCGCGCGCGCGGTCGCAGTCAAGTTTATCGTCTCCGACGAGCCGGTTTCGGCGCTCGACGTTTCCGTGCAGGCCAACGTGCTGAACCTGTTGGTGAAGCTCCAAGAGGAGCTGCACCTGACGTACCTGTTCATCTCCCACCATCTCGGCATCGTGCGGCACGTGACCCAGCACGTCGCCGTGATGTACCTAGGCACGATCGTGGAGCCAAGCTGCGACAGCGAGCTCTTCGAGCGACCGCCCCATCCGTACACGCAGGCGTTGCTCGCGGCCGTCCCCTCGCTGGACCCGGAAGTCGTGGCCGAGACCGTCGCCGTAGAGGGCGATCTTCCGAACGCGATCGATCCGCCGAGCGGCTGCCACTTTCATCCACGCTGCCCCTATGCGATGGACGTGTGCGGCGTCGAGTCCCCGGCCCTACGTGCGGTCTCGTCGGGGCGGGCGGTGACGTGCCAACTCCCGCCGCCCGACTGATTTCCGTACTGCACTGAAATTCTCCGTCTAGGCGGGCGCTCTTTGCCACCACAACGGCCCGGAGGTTTCCGGTTGAGATGGGCCGTTGGGGAATGCCGCCAGCCATGGACATGATGTCCCCTCGTGTGGCGATTCTTCGGGCTGGACGACGTTGCCGCGAAGCCGACTACCAGCACGCCCTTGGGGCGCAAACCGCCAACGCCGCTGTTCACCATAGGCCACCGTTCTGCCGGTTGTGCCCGGCTTGTTGACTGGTTGAAATCTTGGCATTATGATGGTGCCTCCAATCATTCGCTGCAGCTCTATTTAGGAGGCGGTTCATGAGGAGGGTTTCAATTCTAAAGCACCGGGGCGCCCGGCTTTTCGGCGTCGCAGCGGTCATCCTCATCGGCGTCGTCGCGTTGCAGACGGTCGCGTCGGCAGAGCGAACCTCGGCCGGAAAGGCCGCGCGCTTGGTGGTCGGGAGCTGCAAGAACGTCAAGCGCGGCGGGACGCTCGTCTACGGCGTGACCCAGGACGTCATCAGCTTCGACGCCGCGAACACGCAGGACAATGGCTCGCTATGGGCGGACATGAATGTTTACCAGCAGCTCGTTCGGCTCACGCCTGACGGCTCGAAGCTCGTGCCCGACCTAGCCACCTCCTGGGACGTCAAGCGCGGCGGCCGTGTGATCGTCTTCCACTTGCGCAGCAGCGCTCGCTTCTACGACGGCACGCCTGTCACGGCAGCAGATGTGAAGTTCTCATTCGATCGCACCCGCTCCCCGAAGTCGGTCGTCAGCTGGACGCTTGAAGCGGTCAAATCCGACCGTGTGGTCGACAAGTACACCTTCGAGGTCACGCTGAAGAAGCCGTGGGCGCCGTTCCTCAACGACATCAGCCTCTGGGGCGCCTCGATCATGTCGCAGAAAGCAGTCACGCGACTCGGCCCGAAGATCAAGACCCAGCCCGTCGGCTCCGGCCCGTTCTGGGTGGCCGATTTCAAGCCGGGCGAGTACGTGCTGCTGAAGCGGAACCCCTACTACTGGCAGAAGGACGCCTGCGGCAACCGCTACCCCTACCTCGACGCCGTCAAGCTCCAGTACCTGCCAAACGACAGCACACGGATGGCGAAGCTCCAGGCGGGCGCGATCGACGCGGCCGTCGACGTCCCCTACAACCAGATCGCGTCGATCGACGCGCAGCCGAACGTGTCGGCCAAAACGACGCCGCAGCTCGGCATCGTCTCGATCTCGCTCAGTCAGCGGAACCCTAACCTCCGCAACGTCAAGGTCCGTCAGGCGATCAACTACGCTGTCGACCGGGACGCGATCGTCAAGGCCGTCTTCTTCGGGCGCGGCACCCCAGCGACGTCGCCAATCGACCCCGGCGTCAACTTCTGGACAGGGAAGTACGGGTATAAGTACAACCTCGCAAAGGCGAAGCAGCTGATGAAGGAAGCCGGCGTCACGGGCTTCCAGACGACGCTGCTCACGGTCTCGGGTGACTCGATCTCCTCCGGCATCGGCGTGATCCTCCAGAGCGAGCTGAAGCAGATCGGCATTGACGTCAAGCTCCAGGCGCTCGACAGCACGACGGAGTTCGGCCGGATGCAGAAGAAGCAGTTCGACATGGCGTACATCTACGGAACGAGCGACAACCTCGACCCGAACGCCAACATGCTTTTTTGCTGCGTCTCCGACGGTGGGGCTTTCGCCTCCTACACGGACTGGAAGAATCCAGCGGCGGATGCTCTCGTTCGTCGTGCGCAGACGGAAACGAACTTCCAGCAGCGCGCCAAGCTTCTCGACAAGTGGCAGAAGATCGTGATGGAGACGGGTCCGACCGTGTGGCTCGTCAACCCGACGAATCGCTTCGCCTACCGCGACAACGTCCACGACTTCTTTCTGCAGAACACTGCGCACTGGCCGCTCTGGGTCGCCTGGAAGAGTTGAGCGGATCGCAGGGCCGGGCGCCGTTGGGCGCCCGGCCCTGCGGCTCCGCGAGGACTAAGAACGTGAGCTCGACGAAGCTCGCCGGCGTCGTCGAGATCCATCAAGAGGTCCTGCGGGCACCGCCGCGGAGGCCGTGCGCGTGACGCGCCTCGGCCCGTAGGCGCGCTGCGTACCCGCGATCCGAGATCGCCGCGAAGTCGAGGCGCTCTGGCACCTCGTCGTCGATGGGACGATCGGCGCGATCGCATCCGACCACTCGCCATACACCTACGACGACAAGGAGCAGGGCTGCGATGACATCTTCAAGGCCACCCTCGGGCTGAACGTGATCCAGGTGATGCTGCCCGGCGTCTTCGACGAGGGCGTCCAGCGGCGCGGCCTCTCCTAAAGACGCTTCGCGGAGGTCTCCGCGGCCGAGCCGGCGCGAATCGTCGGCCTGTATCCGCGCAAAGGATCAATCATCATTGGAGCCGACGCCCACCTCGCGATCTGGAACCCGACGCCATCTGGGAGGTGCAGCGGGAAGAGCTGCTGAGCCGCTTTCCCTGGACGCCGTTTGAGGACCGGATACTGCGCGGCCGAGTGACGGCGACGATTAGGCGCGGTGAGTTCGTTACCGCGACGGCGCAATTTGCGCCGAGCCCGGTACCGGAACCTTTCTGCGCGGCCGCGCGGCCGTGCCAAGCTTGTGTGACATCGAGCGAACGGAGGACGATGATTAAGCGAATCAAGCATCTGGCAATCGCGGTCCCAGACCTCGACGATGCAGTCGAGAGCTATGGGAAGCGGCTTGGCGTCGACAGCCCGCGTCGCTACGAGTGGGAGCAGGGACAGTCGCGCGAAGCCCAGTTCGAATGGGGCGAGGTGGAACCCCAGCTTTGCCAGTCCACCGATACCGACGGCCGCTTCGCGCAGCACATCGCCCGCCACGGCGAAGGACTCCAGACCGTCTG
>JANMWV010000528.1:0-3792 GCA_031394165.1 Actinomycetes bacterium | reverse complement strand
CCGGCGCGGCGCAGTCGTGGCCGCCCTCGTCGTCGGCTTCACCGTCTCTTGGGCGCAGTACGGAACCAGCCTCGCCGTCGGCGCGGGCACCGTGACCCTGCCCGTCGTCCTCGTACCATTCGCGCAAGCTGACCCGCAAGTTGCGGCTCTGCTCGCACTTATCGCGCTCCTGCCGCCCGTCATCGGACTCATCGCGTCGGCTCGCTCCGCGTCCACGCTGCTCTGAGCAGATCGTGCCAAGCCGCGGTGCGCATCCTGAACGTCGTTGCCAGTCACTTCACTCGTCCACTGCGCTCGTTCACGCGCACGCTTCGACGGTGGAGCACCAGCGATCCCGCGAGGATCAGGACGCCGGCGCCCAGGCTGGCGAGGAACTGCGGCGAGGTGGGGTCGGTCACGCTCGATCCGGCCGATGCGACCGCGGCCGTGCCAGGCAGGATTCCGAGAATGGTGGCCGCGACGTAGCTGCGAGCCGCAATACCTGTGACGCCCGCGGCGTAGTTCAGCCCGTTGAACGGGACCACGGGCAGCAGACGGAGCACGAGCATCGCGCCGAACCCGGTGTGCTCGAGCGCATTCTCGATGCGAGGTGTACGGGGCCCGAGCAACTTGCGGACGCCATCGCGCCCGAGCGCCCGACCGATGAGAAATGCGGCCGTAGCTCCGATCGTTGCGCCAACGACGGCATAGATCGTGCCGTAGACCGGCCCGAAAAGCGCTCCAGACGCGAGCGTCAAGGCGGTCCCGGGGACGAGTGCGACGGTGAGCGCTACGTCGATCGCGACGAACAGCGCCGGGCCGAGAGTTCCCGAACCGTTGACGGCGTGCCGTACACCGGCAAGCGACGGAGATTCCATGACCGCGACACCGACTGCCGCCGCGAGGATCACCCCGAGCGCGACGAGGCGCACGAGCGGCCAGGGAGTGGATTGGCGCACGCTTGTTTCGATGCAGGCACTGGTCGTTCCGGTGCGTGCACCGCCTTTCCACTCGCGCACCACATGCAGAAAGGCGCGCTGCTCAGTCCCTGCACCGGCTCGAGCGAAAGACGCGACCATCCGATCCCACGCGACCAAAACAGCGCTCGCGCGACGGTTCGCCGAGCTTCCCGCGCGCGTGCAGGCAGCTTGTCTGCGGACGGGACGGCGGTGGTCGCCGAGTAGACCCGGTCACAACTGGGCCGCCCGTCCTCGGGCCTGCCGTCGACCTCGGTCTCGAGACCGTCGGCGTCGAACTCGATGGGCAAGGGCTCCTACGGTCTATGACCTCCTTCGCGCGACCGAGCCCGGGGAGTACGACGCGGAAACATCCGGGCGCGTGCGTTCACGCGTGTCGCGGCCTCCCACGGAGGTTCGAGCACCAGAGCATCGCTTGGGCGCCAGCTCGCATCGAACCGCATGAGGGCGAAAATCGGCTTATGCGGAGGCGCTCGACCAGCATGGGGGCACGATGAGAGGCATTCCGCTAGGGACGATCTGGGCGCGATCCCGAGCTTTTGAGCGCTCGACCCGACCCCGCGATCCCGAAGTCACGGCTGCGCTCGAGCGGCGGTGGCTCGAGTTGCCGGAGCACGTCAAGACGCCTGCGCAGTTGATCGGTCGTCGGATCACGGGTTGCGAGGGTACCCAGGGTGTCTTCCCGCGGTGTTCGTTCGCGTGCAAGCCGTGCTATCACAGTCGCGACGCGAACCGCGTGCGCGTTGATGGTGCGCACACGACCGCGGAGGTCGAGCGCCAGATGGCCTATCTGCGGAAGCGTCGTGGTCCGGGCCAATACGCCCAGTTGATCGGCGGCGAGGTCTCGCTTCTCAGTCCAGAAGATCACGCCGAGGCTCTCGAGGTGATGCTCCGCTACGAGCGCAAGCCGATGAGCTTCACACATGGCGATTTCGACTACGACTACCTCGAGCGGCTCGCCGTTCGCGCGGACGGGTCGCGACGGTTCCGACTGCTGTCCTTCGCGGCGCACTTCGATCGCACGATGCGCGGGCGCAGAGGGCTCTCCGAGCCCACGAGCGAACGCGAGCTCAACCCCTATCGGGAGCGGTTCTGCGCGATGTTCGATCGCCTGCGGCGCGAGCACGGCGTTCGCGCGCACCTGGCCCACAACATGACCGTCACACCGGAGAACCTCGGCGAGCTCGCGAGCGTGATCCGCGACTGCCGCGCGATGGGCTTCCGGGTGTTCTCGTTCCAGCCCGCCGCGTACGTCGGCGACGAGCGACGCTGGGGCGACGGGTTCCGCTCGTTCGACGACGACGCGGTCTGGGCCGAGATCGAGCGCGGCGCCGGAACGCGCCTTCCCCACGGCGCCGTCCAAGTCGGCGACGTGCGCTGCAACCGAGCCGTCTGGGGCGTCTACGCCGGAGAGCAGTACCACCCGCTCTTCGACGATCGTGACGCACGCGACCTTCGCGCACGCGATGCCTTCTACACCGCCTGCCCACGAGCATTCCACTTCGGCACGCGAGCGCAGTCCGCGGCTCGCCTCGCACGCGCCGCGCTCGCGAATCCGCGCTGCATCCCGCCCTCGCTCTCATGGTCCGTACGAATGGGCCGTCGTGTCGGCCCAGGCTTTCTCCGGGGGGACACCCGGGCGGTTGCGTTCGTGATGCACAGCTTCATTGACGCACGCGACGTGGCGCCGGCTTGGGAGCTCCTCCAGCGGGGCGAGACGAGCGAAGACCCTCGCATCCGCGCAGCCCAGGAACGGCTGTCGGCCTGCGCCTACGGGATGGCCCACCCCGAACTCGACGAGATCGTGCCGGCCTGTGTACAACACAGCGTGCTCGACGCAAGGCAGAACGCGACGCTCGCGCAGATCCTGCCGCTGCACGCGCGAGCACGACACGAAGACACATCGTTGGAGCGGCGTAGTGATTCGTAGCAGGTCGTGCATCGACGAGAGCGTCTGCCGCATCTCACTGTCGTGTTCGATCACCCTCGACTACGAACGCTCCGCCGGATGACCGGCTCGCGGGAAACTGGCTTTGTGGCCGAACCGGGCGAGCGCGTGCTCTTCCTCGAGCGTCGAGAGCCGCCGATCATGCAGGTCGGTATCGCGATCGCCTTCGTGCTCTCGATCATCGGCATGGCCGCGCAATCGCGCGCAATCGCGCTCGCCTTCGTCCTGCTCGCGGTCGCAGTTCTGGCCGTCGCGCGGCAGTGGAAGAAAAGCAAATGGATGACGGACTACGCGATCACCGACCGCCGGATCGCCGTCGTCGAGCGCAGCGCCGGGAACATCAGCGTCCCCATCGACACCGTGCACGGCGTATCCGTGCGCGGCGGGCGCGCGACATTCGCGACTGATCGCGGAGATGTCCAGTTCTCCTACATACGCAGCATCCGGACAATGCAGAAACGTCTGGAGCGCGATCTCCCCGGCATCCCTATCGAGCTCGAATGGGACCCGCTCTGTCGCACCTGAGGGATCCGCTGGTAACCGCGCGGTCGCGCGGCCCCGCGATCGATCGGAGGAGCCACCACGTACGTCTCGGCATCGGCAAGGCCGCCGCCGAACTGCTCGAGCGCGTGCTCCAACCGAACACACGGTGATCGCCGACACAAGGCTCTGTCGACGCCGAGCCGCGGGGCAAACCGCGTCCTGAGCCTCGGGACAATCGTCCGGATCTGCGCCGCCAGATCCGCGAGCAGACGCTCGCGGTCGCACAGCTCGCGAGGATGCCGACCGGGCCTCGAGATCGCTTGCAACTGCGACGCCTACGGGCGAGGCGTACGCCACAGCGCTTCGATCGGCAGCGACACGAGGCCGCTGCCAAACGAGCGGGGC
>JANMWV010000524.1:0-1588 GCA_031394165.1 Actinomycetes bacterium | reverse complement strand
GTAGGTGCCGCTGATCGCGTTGATCGAGATCGTCTGCACCGTGTTGTGCGTGCCGGCGTCGATGCTCAGGCCGACCGTTGCGAGGCGGCTGTGCTCGATCGTCACGGTCGCGGCGACGGTGTTGTCGATCGTGCCGGGCGTCGAGCTGATGACGTTGCCCATCGACGGCGTCTCGTTCCGCTCGCCGGGCAGCATGACCGGCTCGCGCTCGAGCAGGCCGGCGCGGTTCGCGCCCTCGCCGCCATTGACGAAGAGCGGGCCCTGGATCGCGTTGAGCTGCTCGAGTTGCGGCGCGAAGACCTGCGTGTCCTGGCCGTCGACGCGCGAGTCCTGATGCGCCCGGACGTAGACGACTTGCGGCACGTTCCAGAGGAGCGCCGAGAAGACGACCGTCCTGGTCGCGCCCCACGTGAGGCCGTCGAGGCTCACGTCGACCTGCTGCGCGAAGGAGACGATGCCACCGGTCTGCGACGTGCGGGTCGGCTGCGCCTGCACGGTGATCGACACGGGAGCGCTCGGTGCCTTCGTCAGCGCGACGGTGTAGGAGTCGAGCGCCGGCTCCGTGCCCGTGAACGCGCCGGCCTGGTCACCGATCGTCGCGCCGGGGTACTGCTCGATCACGTTCGTCGAGCCGCCGCTCTCGACCACGCGCACGCCGGCCCAGTGGTCGTCGCCGATCAGGATCGTCGAGAGGTAGGAGAAGTAGTGCGCTGCCGTCGCCGACAGATCTGCGCGATGGAAGCCGCGCACGACGCCGTCGTCGATCGCCCGGACCTCGATGTCCTGGAAGACGTCCCACTTGAGCGTGCCGCCTGCGCCGGTCGCGGTGAAGTGCAGCGGCGAGGTGATGAGCGTGGCGCCCATGTAGTAGGCGACGAGGCCGGCGTTGTGATCGCCGAGCGTGACGTAGATGTCGGGGTTCGGGGAGACGGGCATCGACGAAAGCCGCACGGCGATGTGGTCGACCTCGTCGGCGGTCGGCGACGAGCCGTCTTCGTTCAGGTTCGTCGACCCGTCGGTCTCCGCGACGACGACGAGATTGATCGTCTGCGGGTAGACCGAGACGCGGACGGCCGGCACCTTGACGCCGCCGTAGAGGCTGACCTCGAAGGCCGCGCCCGGCTTCGGCTCCACCGACCAGGCCGAGTTGACCTTCACGGACGAGCCGTCGATTGCCGCGGAGGTCGCGCCGCCGCCCGTCAGCAGCGAGTCGTTGAGGACGAGATGGGCCGCGTCGGAGACGACGAGCGTGCCGCGGAGCGCGACGTCGTAGCCGCCGCTGACGACCGTCACGCCGGCCATGTTGTCGCCGAGGAGCGCCTCGAGCGCCGCCCTGACCGTCGCGGCCGACGCGCTGAAGGCGAGCGAGCCGGTCGTGCCGTAGCTGCCGAAGCTGAGCGTGAACGTCCCGCCGGTGGCGCCGCCGAGCTGGAGATGTGTGAGGTAGCTGCCGAGCACGAGCCTGATCTGGCCCTCGGCCTCGGGATCGTTGCCGGAGATCTTCAGCTGCGCGCCGCGCAGGCCCTCGGGCAGCGTCGAGGACGGGCGGAAGTCGTTGAAGACCGGTGTACTCGAGGTCAGCGTCGCG
>JANMWV010000492.1:0-2180 GCA_031394165.1 Actinomycetes bacterium | reverse complement strand
GAGACGTCGACCCGGCGATGGACATCTCGCGGAACGAGCTCTTCGGGCCGGCCGTCGCGCTGACGCGCATCGAGGGCATCGACGAGGCGATCGCACTCGCGAACGACAGCGACTACGGGCTCGGCGCCGGCCTTTTCACCTCCGACCTCGACAGCGCATTGCGCTTCGCCCGCGAGGTCGACTGCGGCTCGATCCAGATCAACGCTTCGCCGCTGTGGCGCGCCGACCTGATGCCGTACGGAGGGCTCAAGGGCAGCGGGATCGGCAAGGAAGGGCCGCGATCGGCGATCGAGGAGATGACCGAGTTGAAGACCGTCGTCTTCCACGGGCCGGCCTGAACGTGCCCGGTCACCTGCTTGACGCGGTCGGCACGCCGGGCATAGCCTGTGGCATCACGGTGGCCGAACAGCTGTGCGTCAAGCGAACATCGCCCGACGGGCCGTCGGCGTGACGGTGCCGTCCACCACGATGGGCGAGGACGCCGACCGGCGCTACGTCTTCCATCCGTTCACGCAGCTCGACCAGCACGAGCGGACGGGGTCGCCGACGATGATCGTCGGCGGGAGCGGCGCGCGCGTCACCGACAACCACGGGCGCACCTACATCGACGGAATGGCGGGCCTCTGGTGCGTCAACGTCGGCTACGGACGCGCCGAGCTCGCCGACACGCTGCGTCAGGCCGCCGAGCGCCTCGGCTACTACCACTCGTTCACCTCGATGTCCACGGAACCGCCGGCACTGCTCGCCGAGCGGTTGATCGAGCTCGCGCCCGCAGGGATGTCGAAGGTGTTCTTCGGCTGTACGGGATCCGACGCCAACGACACGAACGTCAAGCTCGTCTGGTTCTACAACAACGCGCTCGGACGACCCGAAAAGAAGAAGATCATCGCGCGCCAGCGCGGCTACCACGGCGTCAGCATCATGTCCGCGAGCCTCACCGGGCTGCCGGGCCTGCACGCGAACTTCGATCTTCCGCTACCGATGGTGCGTCATACGACGGCGCCGCACCGCCTGTGGGAGGCGGAGCCCGGCATGTCCGACGAGGACTTCGCGCAGAAGCTCGCCGCGGACCTCGAGGCGCTGATCGTCGCCGAGGGCCCGGACACGGTGGCCGCGTTCATCGCCGAGCCGATCCAGGGTGCGGGTGGCGTGATCGTGCCGCCGGCCACGTACTTCGAGCGCATCCAGGAGGTGTTGCGCCGCCACGACGTCCTGCTGATCGCCGACGAGGTGATCACCGGCTTCGGGCGGCTCGGCGCGTGGTTCGGCAGCGACGTCTTCGGCATCGAGCCCGACCTGATCACCGTCGCGAAGGGGCTCACGTCGGGCTACGTGCCGCTGTCTGGCTCGTTGGTCTCCGAGCGGATGTGGCGCGTGCTCGTCGAGGGATCGGCGAGCGGCCCGTTCGGCCACGGCTACACGTACTCCGCCCATCCGCTCGCCGCAGCCGTCGCGATGACGAACCTCGACCTGCTCGAGCAGGAGGGGCTCGTCGAGCAGGCTGCCGACCGGGGGACGCTCCTGCACCGGCTGCTGCGCGAGGCCTTCACGGATCACCCGCTCGTCTGCGAGGTGCGCGGCCAGTCGCTCATCGCCGCTCTCGAGTTCGTCGCCGCGAAGGAGCCGGCGACGCGCTTCGACCCGTCGTCGAAGGTCGGCGCGCGGGTGACGCAGCGCTGCCTCGAGCACGGTCTGATCACGAGAGCGCTGCCCGCCGCCGACACGATCTCCTTCGCGCCGCCGTTCGTGATCACGGAGGAGGACGTGGGCGAGCTCGTACGGATCGCGCGCCTGGCGACCGACGAGGTCGCCGCCGAGCTGCGCAGCGAGGGCGTCCTCGCGTGAACCGGCTCGGGCTGATCGTGAATCCTGTCGCCGGCCTGGGCGGGCGTGTCGCGCTCAAGGGCACGGACGGCGCCGACACGATTGCGCGCGCCCGCGCGCTTGGTGCGAAGCCGCTGGCCGCGGACCGCGCGGACCGCTCGCTCACCCGGCTCGAGTCGATCGGTGCGACGTCCGTGCTCGTGTCGGCTGCCGGGGTGATGGGCGCCGACGTCGCGACCCGGCATCGGTTCGAGCTGGAGGTCCTCTCGCCACGCGCGCACGGCGGCGACACGACCGCCGACGACACGCGCGCGGCCGCTGCCGAGCTCCTCGAGCGGGACGTCGACCTGATTCTC
>JANMWV010000450.1:0-21599 GCA_031394165.1 Actinomycetes bacterium | reverse complement strand
ACCGTCAACGCAATCTTCATTGCGCGAGGCACCTCTCGAGCGCGCGCACGACGAGCACGCGCAACGCGTGGCGGCGGTACGCGACGGTGCCGCGCACGTCGTCGATCGGGCTCGCCGCGGTGGCGACGCGCTCGGCAAAGGAGTCGGCGTCGTCCAACGCCGCGGTGACGAGCGTGGGCACGGGACCCGCAGAGCCGAACGCGGCCGAGAGCACGCCGCGCTCGCGGTCGACGCCGAGGGCGAGCGAAACCACCGCGATCACCATCGCGTTGCGCGGCCCGACCTTCATGAAGGTCTGCGCCTGGAGGCCGCTGCGGACGTGTACGGCCACGATCAGCTCGTCCGCGGCGAGCGCGTTGCGCTTCGGGCCGACGAGGAAGGACTCGAGCGCGAGGCGCCGTTCGCCGCGCACGCTCGCCAGCTCCACCTCGCATTCGGAGATCAGCAGCGGCGGCAACGCGTCGCCGGCGGGCGAGGCCGTGCCGAGATTGCCCCCGATCGTGCCGCGGTTGCGGATCTGCGGCGAGCCGACGGTGCGTGAGGCTTCCGCGAGCGCCGGGAGGAGCGCGGCGAGCTTTGCGCTCATCGCGTCGGCGTAGACGAGGCCTGCGCCGAGGCGCACGACTCCGTTCTCGCGCGACCAGCCCTTCAGCTCGGCGACCTCGTTCAGGTTGAGCAGGGCCTCGGGCCGCTTGCGGTCGAAGTTCAGGTCGACCATCAGGTCGGTCCCGCCCTGGATCGGCAGGACGTCCGGCAACTCGGACCGTAGGCGCAGCGCTTCGTCGAGCGACCGCGGCGTCAGGACGTCCATGCGGCAAGCGTAAACCCCTTCTCCGCCCCGGGGCGTAGCTCCCAAATCAGACACATCCGGGGGCTCTGGCCTGGACCATGCTCTTTCACCCAGGCCTGAGCCCCCGGGGTCGATCCGGTTTATGGTCGCCGTGTGGCCGATCTCGCCCATCGCCTCGCCGTCGCCCGCGGCGACGAGCCCGCCGACCTCGTCCTCCGCGGCGGTCGCGTGCTCTCGGTGTTCACACGCGAGTGGCTCGACGTGGACGTCGCCGTCGTCGACGGCTTCGTCGCCGGCCTCGGCGACTACGAGGGGGGGGAGACGCTCGACGTGCGCGGACGCTTCGTCGTGCCAGGGTTCATCGACGCGCACATGCATCTCGAGTCGACGAAGCTGCTGCCGGACGAGTTCGCGCGGCTCGTGCTGCCGCTCGGCACGACGGCGGTCGTCGCCGACCCGCACGAGATCGCGAACGTCCTCGGCACCGACGGCGTCCACTGGCTGCTCGACTTCTGCGCCGGCCTACCGCTCGACATCTATTTCATGGCGTCGTCGTGCGTGCCTGCGTCGAGGTTCGAGTCGCCGCGGCGCGCGCTGAACGACGGCGACCTCGAGGGCCTCCTGCGCCGCCGCCGCGTGCTCGGGCTCGCCGAGATGATGAACTTTCCCGGCGTCATCGCCGGCGACGAGGGCGAGCTCTCGAAGTTGCGGCTGCACGGCGCACAGCACGTCGACGGCCACGCGCCGGGGGTGGCCGGGAAGGAGCTGAACGCCTACGCGGCCGCCGGGATCCGCTCCGACCACGAGGCCATGACGCCGGAGGAGGGACGGGAACGCTTGCGTGCCGGCCTCTGGCTCCTGATCCGCGAGGCGTCGATGGCGCGCAACCTGAAGGCGCTCGTGCCGCTCGTGCGCGAGCTCGGCCCGGCGCGCATCGCGTTCTGCACCGACGATCGCGACCCCGACGACATCCTCGACGACGGCCATGTGAACGGGATGGTGCGCAAGGCGGTCGAGCTTGGTGTCGCCCCCGAGGACGCGCTCGTCTGCGCGACGCTGAACCCGGCTACATGGCACGGGCTCGCGCACCTCGGCGCGATCGCGCCCGGCTACCAGGCCGACCTGCTCGTCCTACCCGACCTCGACTCATTCCGGCCGGAGCTCGTGTTCAAGGCCGGGAAGCCGGTCGGCGAGATCGAGCGGCCGGACGTGCCGGAGTGGGTGCGCCAGTCGGTCCGGATCGCGCCGCTCGCACGCGGCGACCTCGCGGCGCCGCTCGCACGGGGCGACCTGTCGGCGCCGGGCGGCGGAGGCGCGGTCCGCGTGATCGGGCTCGTCACCGACCAGGTGCTGACGGAGTCGCTCGTCGAGCGCCCCACGGTCGAGGACGGTTGCGCGATCGCCGACCCCGAGCGCGACCTCGCGAAGATCGCAGTCATCGAGCGGCACCTCGCCACGGGCCGCGTTGGCGTCGGCTTCGTGCGCGGCTCCGGCCTGCGGCGCGGTGCGCTTGCCTCCACGGTCGCGCACGACGCGCACAATCTCGTCGTGCTCGGCGTCTCCGACGACGACATGCTCGCGGCCGTCGCACGCGCCGTCGAGCTGGGCGGCGGCCTCGTCGCGGTCGAGGACGGTCGCGTGCTGGCGGAGTGCCCGCTTCCCGTCGCAGGCCTCTTCTCCGACGCGCCGCTCGACGATGTGATCGCGCAGAGCCGCGCGTGCAGCGACGCCGCGGCGGCGCTCGGCTGGAGCGGCGCGACGCCGTTCCTGACGATGTCGTTCCTCGCGCTCTCGGTGATCCCCGCGTTGAAGATCACCGACCGCGGTCTCGTCGACGTCGAGCGGTTCGAGCTCGTCCCGTTGAGCGTCGACGCATGAGCGTGCTGCTCAGCGGCGCCCACGTCGTGACGATGGACGACGCAGGCTCGGAGCACGAGGACGGGTGGGTGCTGATGGCGCACGGACGCGTCGAGGCGGTCGGCGGCGGCGCGCCGCCCGAGGCGGACGAGCGGGTCGACCTCGGCGGCGCGGTGGTGACACCCGGCCTCGTCAACACGCACCACCACCTGTACCAGACGCTCACCCGGGCGCGGGCCCAGGAGGCCGACCTGTTCACCTGGCTGAAGACGCTCTACCCGGTCTGGGCGGGCATCGACGAGGAGTCCGTGTACGCGGCCGCGCGCACCGGGCTCGCCGAGCTGGCGCTCTCGGGCTGCACGACGGTGTTCGACCACCACTACGTCTTCCCGCGTGGGACGAGCGGGCTGATCGAGGCCGAGGTGCGTGCGGCGCGTGAGCTCGGCGTCCGGATCGTCGCGTCGCGCGGCTCGATGGACCTCGGCGAGTCCGACGGCGGCCTCCCGCCCGACGCGCTCGTCGAATCGCTCGATGACGTGCTCGCCGACACGGAGCGGCTCGCGGGTCTTCAGGACGACGGCTTCGTGCAGATCGCCGTCGCGCCGTGCTCGCCGTTCTCCGTCACGGGCGAGCTGATGCGCGCGTCCGCGGAGCTTGCGCGCCGGCTCGGGCTCGTGCTGCACACGCATCTCGCGGAGACCGTCGAGGAGGAAGCGTATTGCCGTGAGCTCTACGGCTGCACGCCGGTCGAGTACCTCGACTCGCTCGGCTGGCTCGACGCCGACGTCTGGTGCGCGCACTGCGTCCACCTCTCGCAATCCGACGTCAGGCGCTTCGCGGACACCGGCACGGGCACCGCGCACTGCCCAACGTCGAACCTTCGCCTCGGCGCAGGCGTCGCGCCGGTCCGCGACCTCCTCGACGCCGGCGTCCGCGTGGGGCTCGGCGTCGACGGCTCGGCGTCGAACGAGCGCGGCGACCTGCTGCTCGAGGTCAAGCAGGCGCTGCTCGTGGCCCGGGGGCGCGGCGGTCCGACGGCGCTGACGGTCCGGGATGCGCTGCGGTTGGGCACGCGAGGCGGCGCCGCCGTGCTCGGCCGGGACGACATCGGCTCACTCGAGCCGGGCAAGCGGGCCGACCTCGCCGTCTGGCGCACCGACGGGCTCGAGCTCGCCGGCGCCGCCGACCTGGTCGCCGGGCTAATCCTGTCCGCACCGCACCGCGTCGACCGGCTCTATGTCGGCGGCGAAGAGGTCGTCCGCGACGGTCGGCTCGTGCGGGCGGACGAGGAGGAGATCGCTCGACACCATCGGGCGCAGGCGAGAAGATTCGCGCCATGATCTCGACCCATGTCCTCGACACCGAGCTGGGCGAACCGGCAGCCGGCATGAAGGTCGGGCTCTTCCGCGGCAAGGACCTCGTCTCGCTGCAGGAGACCGACGAGAACGGACGGATCGCGGAGCTCGCGGAACCCCTCGAGCCGGGCGAGTATCGGCTCGTCTTCTACGTCGAGCGTGGCTTCTTCGAGCAGGTCGAGCTGACGATCGCGATCGCCGACGTCCACGACCACTACCACGTCCCCCTCCTCGTCTCCTCCTTCCAGTGCACGACCTACCGCGGCAGCTGAGCGCCGCGGAGCTCGCGGAGCTGTTCGAGGGGCGGTCGCGCTTCGTCGAGCGGCTCGCGCAGGAGCCCGATCCGCTCGTGCGCGCCCGGACGCTCGTGCACGAGCTCTCGCCGGAGGACAAGCGCGCAGTCCTCGACGCGCATCCCGCCATCGGCGCGGCGAAGCTCTCCGCGCGCTCCGCGGCCGAGCAGGGATCCGACGACGAGCCGGAGGTGCTCACAGAGCTCGCCCGCCTCAACGCCGAGTACGAGGCGCGGCACGGCTTCCGCTTCGTCGTCTTCGTCAACCGCCGGCCCAAGCGCGAGATCCTCGAGGTGCTACGCGCTCGGATCGACCGCACGACGGACGAGGAGCTCGAGTCCGCTCTCGACGAGCTCGTGGCGATCGCGGAGGACCGATGGTTGCGGCGGTAGATCCGTATCTCGTCGACTGGCTCGATCTCGTCTTTCGCTGGTTCCACGTGATCGCGGCGATCGTCTGGATCGGCACGTCGTTCTACTTCGTTGCGCTCGACAGCCACCTCTTGCCGCCCGAGGACGAACGCGACCGTGACCGCGGCGTCGGCGGCGAGACCTGGGAGATCCACGGCGGCGGGTTCTATCGCATCGAGAAGTTCCGGGTCGCGCCGCAGGCGTTGCCGGAGCCGCTGCACTGGTTCAAGTGGGAGGCCTACTGGACGTGGCTCTCCGGCTTTGCGCTCTTCACCGTTCTCTACTACCTGCAGCCGCACACGTACCTCATCGACCCGAGTGTGGCCAAGCTCTCGAGTGCGGAGGCGATCGGCGCGTCGATCGGCCTGCTCGTCGCCGCGTGGCTCGTGTACGACGCGCTGTGCCGCACGGTCGCGAAACGCAGCGAGGCGGCGCTCGCCGTCTGCATGCTCGCGCTCGTCACCGGAACCGCGTACGGCGTGACGCATCTGTTCTCCGCGCGCGCGGCGTACCTGCAGGTCGGCGCGATGCTCGGGACGATCATGGCGGCGAACGTCTTCTTCGTGATCATCCCTGCGCACTGGGAGCTCGTGCGAGCGAAGGAGGCGGGTCGCGAGCCCGACCCGGCGGCGAACGTCCGCGGCAAGCAGCGCTCGATCCACAACAACTACCTCACGCTGCCCGTGCTCTTCGCAATGCTCTCGAACCACTTCTCGTTCACGTACGGGCACACATCGAGCTGGGCGATCCTCGTCTGCCTGATGGTGCTCGGCGCATGGGTCCGCCACTACTTCAACCTGCGCCACCGCGGGCGCACGCTCTGGTGGATCCCCGTCACCGCGGCGCTCGCGCTCGCCGGCGTTGCGGTCTGGCTCCGGCCGGCGTCGGTCCCGGCAGCGACGGGGTCGAGCCCACAGGTGGCGTTCGCGGCCGCACGCGCGATCGTGGCGCAGCGGTGCGCCGCCTGCCACTCCGCTCAGCCGACCGAGCCCGGGTTCTCCGCGCCGCCGAAGGGGATCGCGTTCGACACGCCGCAGGAGATCCAGGCGGAGGCGTCGCTGATCCTGCAGCGGGCGGTCGTCCAGCAGACGATGCCGCTCGGCAACCTGACGCACATGACGCCGGCGGAGCGCGCCACGCTCGGCGCATGGATCCGCCAAGGTGCGAAGATCCCCTGATGCTCTCCATCTCCGCCGGCGGCTTCGACTTCGTTGCGCGCTTCGAGGAAGCGGACGCGCCGCATACCGTTGCCGCGTTCAGGAAACTGCTGCCGCTCGAGTCGAAGATCATCCACGTGCGCTGGAGCGGCGAGGGCGGCTGGATTCCGATGGGCGACCTCGATCTCGGGCTCGCGCCGGAGAACGCCACGTCCTACCCGAATCCGGGCGAGATCGTCTTCTACCCCGGCGGCGTCAGCGAGACGGAGCTCCTGCTTGCGTACGGCTATGTGAGCTTCGCGAGCAAGGCGGGCCCGCTGGCGGGCAACCACTTCGCGACGATCGTCGAGGGCGGCGAGAACCTGCGGGCTCTCGGACGGCGCTTCCTCTGGGAAGGCGCGCAGGAGATCGTCTTCACGGAGCGCTAGGCGGCCAGGCGCTCGAGCGCCGCCGCGAGCACATCGACGCAAAGCGCGACGTCGGCGGGGTCGCTCCACTCCTCCGGCGAATGGCTGACGCCGCCCGCGCCGCTGCGCACGAAGAGCATCCCGCAGCGGACACCCGCGGCGGCAAGTACTCCCGCATCGTGGCCGGCTCCGGAGGCGAGCTCCGGCGCGGACAGGTCGCGCCGCTGGAGCTCTTCCCGCAGCACACCGAGCACCTGCTCGTCCATGCGCGCCGGGTCGACGAGCAGCGAGGGGTCGAAGCCGATTGCTGCGACGAGCGCATCGAGCCGTTCCCGGTCGGGTGCGCGCGCGTCGACGCTGAGGATCGCGCGCTCGGCGATCACGTTCGCCGCACCCGGCACGACCTCCAGTCGACCCACGGTCGCGACGCTCTGCGAGACCGCCAGAGCGGCGTCACGGACGCGGAGGACGAACTCGGCCGCTGCGCACACCGCGTCGCGCCGCGCGTCCATCGGTGTCGTGCCCGCGTGTCCCGCGGCGCCGTGAAGGACGACCTCGCCGCGGGCGACGCCCACGATGCCGGTCACCACGCCGAGCGGCATCAGCGTGCGCTCGAGGACGGGGCCTTGCTCGATGTGCGCCTCGACGAAGAACTCGGGTAGAGACCCGTGCTGCACGCGCGCGCGGCTGCCGGTGAAGCCACGCTCCTCGTCCCGGAACGCGACGACGGCGAGCGTCCGCCGCCGGCGCCCGACCCGCTCGACCGCCTCGAGCCCGGCGAGCACGCCGAGCACGCCGTCGAAGCGCCCCCCGTTGGGCACCGAGTCGAGGTGCGAGCCCACCCAGACCTCGGCGGCGTCGGGGTCATCGCCCAGGAGGCGCCCGACGAGGTTGCCATCCGGGTCGACCTCGACGGAGAGCCCGGCCTCAACGAGCCAGCGTGCGACGAGGTCGTGCGCGTCCTGCTCGCCCCGGCTCCCGCCGACGCGATTCGCGCCGGGACCGCCGCCGAGCGCGTAGATCTGCTCGATCCGCTCGAGAATCCGCAAGCACCGAGCCTACCGCCGCCCAGCGCAGCGCGCCGCATACCGACGGCGTCGATCTCGTCGATGAACACGATTGCGCTTCCTCGCGCGCAAGGCGAAGAAGCTCGCCGGGTCCGGGTGACGTAAGAGCTAGCCGCTCTTCTTCCAGAGGCGGCCCGCCGCGTAGGCGCGGCGTTCGAGGTCGTCTGCCCAACCCTCGGGGTACCCGACAAGCTCGAGCACCTCGGCGATCGCCGCACGGGACTCTGCGCGCGCGGTGCGGCGGTGCGTTTCGAGTGCGCTGGTTACCGTGTCGACGAGCTCGTGCTCGACGAACGGTTTGTGGAGATACGTCACGGCGCCCGCTTCGACGGCTTCGAGTGCGAGCTCGGTGGAGCGTCCGGTGAGCGCGATGATCGGAACGTCGCGCTCGCTGAGGATCTGCCTCATCGCCTCGACTCCGCCGAGCCGCGGCAGGCCCAGGTCGAGCACGATCACGTCCGGCGCGTGCAGCCGGGCGAGCTCAACGGCTTCGATCCCGTCGCGGGCTCCGGCACACACGCCGAAGCCGGCCTCCTCGAGCACGAGCCGAAGATCGGCCCGAACGATCGGGTCGTCCTCGGCGGTCATCACGCGTGCGGTTGTGGTCCTGCTCATGTGCTCTCCTTCTGATTTCGGGCAACAAAAAAGACCCCGACGAGAAAACGCCTGAGGCCTCGAGGCCAAACCCGGTCGCCGTCCTCGACGACCGTGGCTTCATCGTAGCTGTCGCTGCGGCGGTTCTGCTTCACGCGCTCGTTCTACTTCGACGCGTGTGGATTCACGCGACGAGTGCGGGCTTGATACCGCTAGAGGAACATGAGCCAGCGCGCGGTCGAGCCGCACGCGCAGTCCTTGTGCTTCGTGCTGCAGCTCCGGCAGGACCAGTGCTCCCACCAGATCCACTTGAGGTGCTGCACCTCGAGGACGAGGAGGGCGAGGATCCAGAGCAGGGCCTGCGTCTGCGACATGTCGTTCGACGTATCGGCAGCGCGCCCACGCCGCAACAGGGTGAGAGGAGGCGAAGCGGCCCTCAGAGGAGCCGCTCCGCCCCAGTGGCGCCGCTAGAGCCGCGCGCGGCGGCCGAGGCCGCCCGTGAAGAGGCTGATCACCCAGATCAGCGCGATCACGGCGGCGACGATGAACAACCAATGGATCACGAAACCGGCGCCGAAGAGCACCAGCGCCAGGATGGCAAGCACAACGAGCAGCAACATGTGAGTTGTTCGCCTCCTTCTCCGCCCACGCAGCGTGGGTTCGGGTTCGGTACAAGAACGGGCGAGCGCCCCACCGGGTTACGGGTCAGGCGGGAAGCGGCGCGAGCACGAGGATCGCGTCGCCCTGCTGCGCCTGCGAGAGGCTGAAGCTGAAGACGCGGGGCTCCGTGACCGAGTCGATCGCGGTCACCTCCTTCGCCGGAATCGCCTTCGGCAGCGGCGCCTTCGCCGCGAGCGTCCTGACGAGCGGCACCTTCAGGTGATCCCCGAGGTCGTCCTTGCGCAGGTACACGACGTACTTCGGCGCTGCGCCCGGCTGCGGCGGCATGAACGCGATCACGTTCTTGATCCCGCCGACGTACTTGAAGGTGTAGAGCGCGAGCTCGAGGATCTCGCGCCGCACGAGACGGCCGCGCTCGACCGACGCCTTGCCCTTCGCGATCGAGCACGAGTTGCCGAGACCGCACAGCGAGTACATGACGCTGTCGCTCGACGACACCGTGTAGATCTGGTCGCCGTGCCCCTTCGTGCCGCGCACGGCGAGGTAGTGGATCGGGATCGTGACCGTGCTCGCCGGCGACACCGACGGCGCCTTCGCGATCACGTCGACGAGCTGCTCGCCGGTCGGCAGGCGATACGAGGTCGAGACGTGCTCGGCGATCTGCTTCGTCGCACCGAGGCCGCCGCCGCTCGGCTTCCACGTCGACCACTTCGGGCCCGGGCTGATCGACCGGCTGGCGAAGATCGCGACGCCCGCGATCGCCAGCACGAGGATCGCGCCGAGGCCGCCGTAGATGACGGCGAAGCGGAGCCGGTGCGGGCGCTGCGGCACGAGGAACGGCAGCGCGGGAGGCGCGGGCGCGGGCGCGGGGTCCGGCTCCGGAGCGGGAGCGCCGCTCGTCAGATCCGTGGCCACGTCTCCTCCTTCGTCCAGTCGATCTCCGGCTTCGTCAGGTTCTGCCGGTCGAGGAGACCGACGAGATCGTCGCCGTACAGCTCGCCCTTCTCGATCACGGCCTCGGCGATGCGCTCGACGGCGTCGCGGTTGGCCGCTATGAAGTTCTCCGCCGTCACGTACGCCTGCCCGAGAATCTGTGCGGCCGCCGCGCGCTTGTACGGATCCTGGAGCACCGCGGCAACCGGGTCGCCGCCGAAGTCGGCGCTTCCGCGCGTGCGGTTCATCAACGTGAGCCCGATCTTCTCGAAACGCTTCATGAGGCGCTTGCGCGTCTGCTCTTCGGTCTCGTCGTCGAACTTGACACCGTTCAGGTCGACGTATTGCGGACCCATGCCGGATGTGCCGACCATCCACGCGGCATCCTGCGTCGCGCTCTGGAGATCGCCGCCGACGCCGTTCGTGTTCTCGTTGTAGAAGACCCGCTCGGCCGCCATCGCGCCGAGGATGTGGACGAGGCCGCCCATCGCTTCGTTCTGCCATTCGCTGAACCGCTCTTCGCGCTGGAACGACTGGTGGTGGCCGAGCGAGCGGCCGCGCATCTTGACCGACAGGCGGCTCGACTCGAGGTCGGGCCGGTAGATGTGCGCGGCAGCAGCGTGTCCGGCCTCGTGGATGGCGGTAGCGCGCTTTTCGTGCTCGACGTACTGGACGCCGACCGCCGTTCCCGATTCGATCGCCGTCATGCCGTCGACGAGGTGCTTCCACGTGAACGCCAGCATCCCCTCGTGGTGCGCGTTCGTCAGCGCCATCGAGCAGATCTGCTCGATCATCGCCGGCGAGTAGCCGTTCGTGATGCGGGCGATCTCGTCGCGGCGCTCCGGCGTGTCGAGGTCGGCATCGTGCGCGACGCGATCGAGGTAGAGATCGAAGATGTCCTTGCGGTCTTCCTTCGTCGGGGTCCGGAACCAGACGTGCCGCCCCATGCGGCCTGGACGGGTGAGCGCCGGGTCGAGGCGATCCATGGGAACGTTCGTCGCGCCGATGAAATAGATCTGTGCGCCGAGTGGGCGCGGCGGCGGCAGCCGGAAGCTGACGCGGCCGATCCGTCGCGGCACGACGTACACCGCGTCGAGGAACGAGTTGACCTTGTTCGTGACGAAGCGGCGCATGAACGGCGGGTTGTCGATGCCGTCCATCACCACGAGCAGCTGGTTCAACGCGAGCTGTCCCTGGCCGCCGCCCATCATCCCCGGGAACACGCCCTGGTTGAGGATGTTGCCGACCTTCTGCATCCAGGGGGCATACGGCGACGTGCGCTCCGGCGCACGCTCTGCGAACATCCGCTCGCGCCACTCCCGGCTCTCGATGATCACGTCGCCGCTCGGATTGATCGCTCCGTACGGGCCGTAGAGCGGCCGCTCCGGGTGCGGGATCGTCACCGACTGGCCGCCGCCCAGTGCAGCGCGGCGCATGCCGACGGCGTCGATTTCGTCGATGAACACGATGCACTGGCCGCCCCACTTGCGGGCGAGCTTCTTCGCCTTGCGCGCGAGGAAGCGCACGATCAGCGCGTCGATGCCGATGAAGGTCTGCGCGAAGCCCGAGCCGGGAATCGACACGAACGGCGAGTTGAACCCGGTCGCGATCGCCTTCGCGAGCATCGTCTTGCCCGTGCCCGGTGCCCCGAGGAAGAGCAGGCCGCGCTCGCGCTTGCCGCCCGCGCGCTCGAACGCCTCGCCCGACTGCCACAGCGTGACGATGCGACGTACCTCTTCCTTCGCCTCGGCCTGGCCGCGTACGTGCTCGAGCTTGACGCCCCACTCGGCGTCGCCCGGCTCGTACCCGCGGATCTGGGAGATGCCCATCAGCATCATCGGCCCCATGAAGATCAGGAAGTTCGCGAGGAAGAGGAAGAAGACGACGATGATCTGCATCCAGAACGCGCCGCTCTGCATGAGATGGCCCATCTTCGTGAGGATGTGCGTCGCGCTGCCGAGCCACGACACCGACGTGCCGGCCGGCACGGGGAAGTAGCGGGAGAGAAACGCCAGCGTGATGTAGCTCGCGAGATAGGTGCCGAAACGGTAATAGAAGCGCCACGTCCACGAGCGGCGGCGGTTGACGATGTCTTCCTCGCGGAGGCGCGCGTCCTCGGTACCGAAGAGGCTCGGCCAGGGAATCATCCGCCGGATCAGCAGGTCGACGAGCCCGCGGAAGGCGATCACGCAGACCGCCGTGAGGAAGATCGACTTGCCGATGCCGAAACCGCTCTGATGGTGGAACCAGAAGTACGCGGCAGGGCTGGTGAGCAACGCGACGAAGGTCGCGATCCGGGTCAGCTTGCGAAGCTGGCCGGCGAGCGCAACCGATTCCTCGCTCGACCGTAGGGTGCCACCGAGGTCCACAGTTGTTGTCGCCATAGGCATGCTCAGTCTATCCAGGAGATTCGACCTCTCAATGACGCCGCCATGACTTCCTTCGATTTCTCTCACGACGATCTCGAGCGGGCGGCGCGGTATCACCGGCCGCGCTACCTCGCCTACGGACTCGGGGCCGCCCTCTCGCCGGCGGTGCTCGCGCTGCTCGCCTGGGGGCCGGTCGGCCGCGCGCTGTGGGGGATCGTCGACGAGCTCGGCTGGGCCGGCGCGGCTGCGGCGTGGGCGGGGATCGTCGTGCTCGCGGTCGATCTCGTGCAGTTTCCCCTCGCGTACTGGCGCGGCCTCGTACGCGAGCGGGCGTGGGGCTTTTCCCGCCAGACCGCGCGCGGCTGGTTCGCCGACCATGCGAAAGAGCTTGCGGTGGCGCTCGTGGTCACGGCCGGAACCTGGACGGCGGCGGTCGGGCTCGCCCGCGCGTTCTCCGGCTGGTGGCCGCTCGCGGCGGCAGCCGCGCTGGCGGCCGGCGTGCTCGTCGTCTCGTTCGTCACGCCGGTCGTGCTCGAACCGCTCTTCAACCGATTCCAGCCGCTCGGCGATGCGGAGCTCGCAGGGGAGCTGCGGGCACTCGGCGAGCGGGCGGGAGTCCCCGTCCGCGACGTGCTCGTCGCCGACGCGAGCCGTCGCACGACGAAGGTGAACGCCTACGTGTCGGGCCTCGCGCGCACGCGCCGCGTCGTGCTGTTCGACACGCTGCTTGCCGTTGCAGGAACGCCCGAGGTGAAGTTGATCGTTGCGCACGAGCTCGGTCACCGGCGCGACCGCCACGTGCTGAAGGCGACGCTGCTCGGGATGCTCGGCGCGGCGGTCGCCGTGGGCGTGCTCTGGCTCGTACTCGGCACACGCGTGGCATCGCCGCGAACGTTGCCGCTTGCTCTGCTCGTGCTCGCTGCGCTCGAGCTCGCCGGTCTCGCTCCTGCTGCTGCGCTGTCGCGCCGTTGGGAGCGTCAGGCCGACCGCTGCTCGCTCGAGCTGACGCAGGACATCGAGGCGTTCGAGCGGGCGCACGTCGAGCTCGCGCGGAAGAACCTCGCCGACCTCGCGCCGCCGCGCCTCGTCTACCTGCTGCTCTTCAGCCATCCGACTCCGAGCGAGCGTCTCGCGTTCGGCCGCGCCTGGGCGGCTGCATCCTGATGCACGCGCATTCGCATGGGCATTCGCATGGGCATTCGCATGGGCGCGCGCGCGACCGGCGCGCAATCGCCGTCGCCTTCGTGCTCATCGTCGCCTTCATGGGTGCCGAGGTCGCCGCAGGCCTCGTGGCCGGCTCGCTCGCGCTGCTCGCCGACGCGGGTCACATGCTCACCGACGCCGCGGCGCTCGCCGCGGCGCTCGTCGCCTCTCGTCTCGCGTCACGACCGGCGCGCGGACAGTGGACGTTCGGGCTCGGGCGCGCCGAGATCCTCGCCGCCCAGGCGAACGGGATCGCGCTGCTGCTGCTCGGCATCTGGATCGTGTACTCCGCGGTGCGCCGTCTCGTCGAACCGCCCGCGGTGCACGGCGGCATCGTGCTCGTCGTCGCGCTCGTCGGCGTCGCGGTGAACCTCGCGGCGACGCTCGTGCTCGCGCGCGCCGACCGTTCGAGTCTCAATGTCGAAGGGGCGTACCTGCACGTTGCGACCGATCTCGCCGCGTTCGCGGGAACCGCGCTCGCCGGTGCGCTCGTGCTCCTCACCGGGTGGAATCGCTTCGACCCGATCGCGGGGCTGCTCGTCGCAGCGCTGATGGTGCGCTCGAGTTGGTCGCTGATCCGCGAGTCGGGCCGAATCTTCCTCGAGGCCGCGCCGATCGGGATCGATCCCGACGACGTCGCCCGGGCTCTCGCCGCCGATCCCGACGTCGCCGAGGTCCATGACCTCCACGTCTGGACGGTGACGAGCGGTTTCCCCGCGCTCGCAGCGCACGTGCTCGTCGCTCCGGGCGCCGACTGTCACGACGCCAGACGTCGCCTCCAGCGCCTGCTCGAGGAGCGCTTCCAGCTCAAGCACACGACACTCCAGGTCGACCATCTCGCGCGCCGCGTGCAGGACGTTCCGCTCGGCACGCTCGGGCGCGGCTTAGACCGGCATAGTTAGCATCGGGGCATGGCGTCACTGAGTCTCAGCGGCAAGAAGGCGATCGTCACCGGCGCGTCGTCGGGCATCGGGCAGGCGACCGCGCGTGCGCTCGCCGCTGCGGGCGTGCAGGTCGCCGGCGGCGCCCGACGCGTCGAGCGTCTCGAGACGGAGATCGCCCTCGAGCTCGACGTCACCGATTCGGAGAGCTGCGCGCGCTTCGTCGAAGCTGCGATCGAGCAGCTCGGAGGCCGCGTCGACATTCTCTTCAACAACGCGGGTCTCGCACTCGGCCGCGCGCCGTTCGACGAGTCGAGCGAAGAGGACGAGGCGCGCGTGTTCGGCACGAACGTGAACGGGCTCGTGCGCATGACGCGGCTCTGCCTTCCCTACTTCCAGGACTGGGGTCACATCGTGAACATGGGCTCCGTCGCAGGGCGGCAGGCGTATCCGGGTGGCGCGACGTACATCGCCGCGAAGTTCGCCGAGCGCGGCTTCACCTACGCGCTGCGCGAGGACCTCCTCGGCCGGCCGATTCGCATCACGACAGTGGATGCCGGCATGGTGCTGACCGAGTTCTCGCTCGTGCGCTTCAAGGGCGACGAGCAGAAGGCTGCTTCGGTCTACGAGGGCATCGAGGTGATGGTCGCCGAAGACATCTCGGACTGCGTGATGTTCGCGCTGACGCGACCGTGGCACATGAACGTCGACGAGATCGTCGTGAAGGCGCGCAACCAGGCGTCGGGTGGGCGGATCGTGCGCGACGCGTAGCGCACCCGCCATGACCCAGCACACGATCCTCGAAGGCTCCACGTTCTGCATCTGCGACGAGCTCGGCGACGTACGCGACACGACGCACGGGTTGTTCGCCGAAGACACGCGCTTCCTCTCGCGGCTCGAACTGACGATCGACGGCAAGCGGCCGCTGCTGCTCTCGTCGGGCAGCGTCGAGTACTTCTCTGCCGCGTACTTCCTTCGGAACCCGCTCACCGACCGGCTGCCGCTCGACTCGCTGTTGATCAAGCGCGAGCGGTTCGTCGGCGACGGCATGCAGGATCACGTCCAGCTGACGAACGAGACCACCGAGACGCTCGTGCTGTCGCTCGAGCTCGCGGTCGCCGCGGACTTCGCGGACATCATCTCCGTCAAGGAGTGGGACTTCTCGCTCGGCGACCCGTCGCACGCGAAGCCGCTCCCCCGGCCGGTCGACGGGGAATATGACGAGGAGCACAACCAGTTCATGCTCGCGGACCGCGACGGCTTCGGCCAGACCCAGGTGATCTTCACCCAGCGCGGCGCGCCGAACGGCGGGGGCATCGTGTACGACCTCACGCTCGCGCCGCGCGAGACGTGGTCGATGCGCATCGACGTCGGGCTCTCCACCGACGGTCAGCGCGGGCGCCTGCCGCAAGTCGTCGAGCATCACTTCGGCGAGGAGCGCGAACGCGTCGCGGAGTCGGTTTCGGCCTGGCAGCTACGCGTGCCGCAGGTGCGGGCGTCCTGGAACGACCTGCGCCAGACGTTCGGCCAATCGGTGAACGACCTCGCCGCCTTGCGCATGCGCACCGCCGACGACGCGGGCCACGGCAAGCTTCCGGCGGCCGGCATGCCGTGGTTCATGACGGTCTTCGGCCGCGACACCGTGATCACGTGCATGCAGACGTTCGTGTTCGGCCCTGAGCTCGCCCGCTCGGCGCTTCGCGAACTGGCCGCGCTCCAGGCGACGGAGGTGGATCCCGCACGCGACGCCGAGCCCGGGAAGATCGTGCACGAGGTGCGTCGCGGGAAGTGCGCAACGCGCTGGTTCGACCGGTATTACGGCACGGCTGACGCGACGCCGCTCTTTCTCGTCCTCCTGTCGGAGCTGTGGCGCTGGACGGACGACGCCGAGCTCGTACACGAGCTCAGGGAGCCGGCCCTCGCGGCGCTGCGCTGGATCGACGAGTACGGAGACCGCGACGGCGACGGCTTCGTCGAGTACGCGCGGAGAACCGAGCGAGGGCTCGACAACCAATCGTGGAAGGACTCGGGCGACTCGCAGCGCTTCCACGACGGCCGCTTCGCTGTGGTGCCGATCGCGCCGTGTGAGGTGCAGGGCTACGTCTACGACGCGAAGCGACGGATGGCCGAGCTCGCGCGCGAGGTGTGGCGCGACGCCGCGTTGGCCGACAAGCTCGACGCTGACGCCGACCGGCTCCGTGCGCGCTTCGACGAGGCGTACTGGGTGGACGACCGCGGCGGCTACTACGCGCTCGCGCTCGACGCGGAGAAGCGGCGCGTCGACTCGCTCTGCTCGAACATCGGCCACCTGCTGTGGAGCGGGATCGTGCCGCCCGAGCGCGTCGGCGCGATCGTCGACGCGTTGATGGGCGACGACCTCTGGTCGGGCTGGGGCGTGCGCACGATGTCGAGCGCGGAGGCGGCGTACAGCCCGCTCAGCTACCACAACGGCACCGTCTGGCCGCACGACAATTCCCTGGTTGCTTGGGGCCTCGCGCGGCATGAGCGCTGGCCGGAGGCGCACCGGATCGTGCGGTCGATGTTCGACGCCGCGGGCGCGTTCGGCTATCAGCTCCCCGAGGTGTTCGCGGGTCTGTCACGAAGGGAGTCGCCGTTCCCGATCGCCTACCCGACGGCGGCGCGTCCGCAGGCGTGGGCGGCCGGCACGCCGGTGCTGCTGCTGCAACTGCTGCTCGGCATCCAGCCGGACCGGCGCCGCCAGGTGATCGAGTCGGTCGCGCCGCCCGAACTGCCGGCATGGACGGGCGACGTGCAGCTGTCGGGCCTGCGTGCCTTCGGCCGAGTGTGGGACGTCCGGCTCGAGGACGGCGACGTGAGCGTGGTCGAGTCGTGAGGGTCGCCGTGCTCAGCCCGGTGTGGTTCCCTGTGCCGCCGACCGGCTACGGCGGCATCGAGTGGGTCGTGTCGCTGCTCGCCGACGGCCTCGTCGACGCGGGGCACGAGGTGACGCTGTTCGCCTCGGGCGACTCGCGCACGAAGGCGGAGCTCGCGTGGATCTACGAGCTCGCGCCGAGCGCCGAGATCGGGCGCGCACAGGTCGAGGTGCGGCACGCGCTCTCGTGCTTCGAGCGTGCGGACGAGTTCGACGTGATCAGCGACCACTCCGGCCCGCCCGCCGCGGCGCTCGCCGGCGCGGTGCAGACGACGACCGTGCACACCGTGCACGGGCCACTGCTCGGCGAGCCCGGTGAGTTCTACGAGCAGATCGCGCACGTCGCGCCGCGCACCGGCCTGATCTCCATCTCGATGAACCAGCGCAAGCCGCGTCCGGATCTGCCGTGGATCGCGAACGTGCCGAACGCGCTCGACTTCTCGTTCTATCCTGCGTCTCCGCACCGCGGCGACTACCTGCTCTACCTCGGCCGGATGAACGCCGACAAGGGCGCGCACCGTGCCGTCGCGGTGGCCACAGAGGCGGGGCTGCCGCTGAAGCTCGCCGGCAAGCTGCGCGAGCCCGCCGAGATCGAGTACTTCAAGGAGTTCGTCGAGCCGCATCTGCGGCCCGGCCAGATCGAGTACCTCGGCGAGGTCACGCACGGCGAGAAGGTCGAGCTGCTGCAGAACGCGCGCGCGACGCTCTTCCCGATCGAGTGGGAGGAGCCGTTCGGCCTCGTGATGATCGAGTCGATGGCGTGCGGCACGCCGGTGATCGCGACCCGCTGGGGCGCGGTTCCCGAGGTGATCGAGGACGGGCGCACCGGGATCATCGTCGACGACTACCGCGACATGGCCGGCGCGCTGGCCGCCGCGGATGCGCTCGAGCCGCTCGATCTCCGCCGCGCCGCGGAGGAGCGGTTCTCGCGGGAGAGGATGGTCGGCGACTACGTCGCCGCGTTCGAGACGGCAATCGCCGCCGCGGGGTAGCTCAGGCCGGCGGGGGCCAGGCGTGCCACTGCTCCGGCACCATCCAGGCGCTGAAGCGCGCCCGGTCGCGCTTGCGGTACGGCTTGCCGGTGTAGCGAAGCGAAAGCCGGTCGATGTCGTGGAGATCGGGGTCTTCCTCGATGGACACGACCGTGCCCATGAGCGTGACGTGGTGGTACCAGTTGCCGTCCTCGAGCACCGTGAGCGAGATGCGCGGATTCGCGCGGATGTGACCGAGCCGCAGTCGCGTGTCCTCCATGTTCAGAAGCACGCGTCCGTCCTCCCAGTCGTACCAGGAGGCCGCGGTGTGCGGCGAGCCGTCCGGCCGCACGGTGCCGACGACGGCCGGGTGCGCCTTCGCGAGAAACGCGTCGACCTCCGGTGGGACGGGCGCGGGAGGCACTACGCGGGCACCGTTGCCGGTGCGGGATCGCCGGGTGTGTCCCACCTGAATTCGCGCACGCTGCGTACCTGCACGGTCGCGAGCGTACTCAAGACGAGCCAGACTGCGCCGAAGAGCAGGTAGGCACGCATTCCGACAAGCGACGCGATCGGTCCGGCCAGCGCGTAGCCGGCCGGCAGGAACACCATCGCCCCCATCCACGCGTACGCAGCGACGCGTGCGAGCTTGTCGGGCGCGATCGTCCGCTGGACGGAGGTGTCCCAGACGATGGTGCCGCAGGAGAACGCGAAGCCTGCGAGGGCTGCGGCGGGCGCGAGCAGCTCGACGCGAGCGTGGAACGCCAGCAGCACGCTCTGGAGCGTCGTCAGCAGGAACAGGAGCGAAACGGCAACGAGCGGTCGCTTGGGCCTGAAGCGCAATCCCGCGAGGCCGCCGACCAGTGCACCGATGCCCTCGCAGGTGACGACGACGCCCCACGTACCCGCGCCGCCCATCGAGTGCTTCGCGGTATACGGGCCCAGCACGAAGAACGGCGCGTACGTGAGCAGGAAGTAGAGCGCGATCCAGAGGCAGAGCACCCAGACCCACGTGTGCTCGACGAACGCGCTCCAGCCGTCGCGCAGCTCCCGCAGGAAGCTCCCGCCCGCACTCGCAAGCGATGGCACGCGTACTTGCGAGAGGAGCAAGGCGCTCGTCCCGTACGTCGCGGCATCGAACAGCAACGCGTTTCCCGAGCCGACGGTCGCGACGATCGTGCCGCCGAGCGCCGCACCGAGCGGGAACGCGGCAAAGCGCGCAATCGCGAGGTAGCCGTTCGCCTGTTGCAGCAGCTCTGTCGGCACGATCTCGCGCACGAGCCCGTAGAACGCCGGGTTGTAGAACGCGACCGAGGCGCCGCCGAGCGCCTGAAGGGCGATCAGCTCCCAGATGCGCGCGTGACCGGTGACGAGCAGGACGCCCATGCCGGTACGCACCGCGCAGCTCGCAGCATCGCCCGCGATCATCACGATGCGTCGCGGCAGCCTGTCGCCGAGCACGCCGCCGAAGGCGAGCGTCGCGACCTGCGCAATCGTCCACGCCGCGAAGGAGACCCCCACCGCGGTCGGGCTGCCGCCGAGGTCGAGAATCGCGAAGGCGACGGCGATCGGCGCGAGGTACGTCCCGACGTACGAGATCGCGCGTCCGGCGAAGAGCAGCCGGAAGTTCCGCTCGCGGAAGGGCGCCACGAACGGATCGTGACGCATTAGTGGTCTGACCACTAGGGCGCCGGAGACAAGTCGGCCTGCTTGTCGGCCCAGCGCCTGAGGCCCTGGTACGACTGCCAGAACGGCATCGCCTGCGACCAGGCGCCGAGGTCTTCGCCCGAGTCGGTGAGCTCGGTGCGGCAGTACTCGACGAACTCTTCCTCCGTCGCGCCGCCGAGCACGAACTCGGCCCAGTCCAGCAGCTCGAGCCGCAGTTGCGCGAGATGGCTCGCCACGTCGTCGGCGACGCCGAAGTGCACGAGGGCGAGCCGGTCCGGCGAGCGGCGCTCGATCTCGTCCATCGTCCGCTCCCAGGCCGCGACGTCGACGTCCGGCGGCGGCGTGGGGGGCATGACGTAGCGGCCGGGCTGGATGCGCACGCCCGCCGCGTCGCCTGCGTACAGCGTGCCGTCGCGATCGAGGTAGGAGACGTGATGCGACGCATGCCCCGGTGTCGGGAAACACTGGAGGCCGACTACCGTGTCGCCGACGACGTGCACGTTTTCCTGCGGCACCGGCGCGAGCTCGCCCCAGAGGTCGTCGAACGTGTCGCCGTAGAGGCGGCGCGCGCTCCGCTCGAGACGCTCGGGATCGACGAGATGCGGCGCGCCGATCGCCGAGACGTGCACCTGGAGCGACGGATGCTCGCGCACGAGCACGCCCGCGGCGCCGGCATGGTCGAGGTGGATGTGGCTGAGCAGCAGGTGGCGGATGTCGGTCAGCTGCAACCCGCGCGAAGCGAGCACGCTCTTGAGCGTGTCGATCGTCACCGCAGGGCCGCAGTCGAACAGCGCGGGGCCGTCGTCAGTGTCGAGCGTGTAGCAGGCGACCGAGCGGGCGACGCCTTTGTGGAGCAGGTCGATCGGCTCCGGAGCGCTCATGCGCGGGCTCTCGCGCGTGCGGCCTCGACGATCGCGGCCGCCTCGGATCGGTTCCCCCAGCCGCGCGTCTCGGTCTCCTTCGACGGCTCGAGGTCCTTGTAGCGCTGGAAGAAGTGCTCGATCTCGTCGCGGAACTCCGAGTTGACGTCGTGGATGTCGCACACGCGTGCGAACGAGGGGTCGCCGAGCGGCACGCAGAGCACCTTCTCGTCAGGGCCCTTCTCGTCGGACATGTGGAAGACGCCGATCGGGCGAACACGGATCCGGCAGCCGGGGACCGTCGGGTCGGAGACGAGCACGAGTGCGTCGAGCGGGTCGCCGTCGTCGGCCACCGTGCCCTCGACGAAGCCGTAGTCGGCGGGATACGCCATCGCCGTGAACAGCCTTCGGTCGAGCACGATGCCGCCGAGCTCCTCGTCGTACTCGTACTTGTTTCGAGAGCCGCCCGGGATCTCGACGAAGACGACGACGGCGGCGGCGTCGTTCACGCGTGTGCGGCCGCGACCGGAACGAGCGCGTGCTCGAGATCCTCGACGAGGTCCTCGACCGCTTCGATGCCGACCGAGAGGCGCACGAGGTTGCGCGGCGCGGCGAACGGGGCGTTCGCCGTCGACGCGTGCGTCATGCGCGCCGGGACCTCGATCAGGCTCTCGACGCCGCCGAGCGACTCGGCGAGCTGGAAGAGCTTCGTGCGCGCGACGAGCGCGACGGCTTCTGCTTCCGAATCGGCGAGGAACGACACCATGCCCCCGAAGTCGAGCATCTGGCGTGCGGCGATCGCGTGACCCGGGTGCGTCGGCAAGCCGGGGTAGAAGACCTTCTCGACGCTGTCGTGGCGCTCGAGCATCGCAGCGATCGTCCTCGCGTTCTCGCAGTGCTTGCGCATGCGCACGGCAAGCGTCTTGATCCCGCGCAGCACGAGCCAGCTGTCGAACGGGCCGGGCACTGCGCCGAGCGACTTCTGCAGGAAGTACAGGCGCTCGGCGATCGTCGGGTCGTTCGTCGCCGCGAATCCGCCCACGACGTCGGAGTGTCCCCCGAGATACTTCGTCGTCGAGTGCACGACGACGTCCGCGCCGAGCTCGAGCGGCCGCTGGAGATACGGAGTCGCGAAGGTGTTGTCGACGACGAGGATCGCGCCTACCTCGTGCGCGGCGTCGGCCGCAGCCCGGATGTCGACGACGTTCAGCAGCGGGTTCGACGGTGACTCGATCCACACCATCCGCGTGTTGTCGTCGAGATGCTCGCG
>JANMWV010000441.1:0-3089 GCA_031394165.1 Actinomycetes bacterium | reverse complement strand
GCGTCGGGGTCGGCGAACGTCGCCGAGAGCTGCGGCGTCACGTTTGTGCGCGCGGCGACCGAGCCGAGCGCGGGCGCGGCGGGGGGCGTCGTGTCGAGGATGAAGCTCTGGCTCGCCGTCCAGGCGGACAGGTTGCCGGCGGCGTCGGTCGCGCGCGCTTGCCAGTAGTACGTGCCCGCGGCGAGGCCGGACGGCGTCCACGTTCCCGGAGCGCCGTTGGCGAGCGAGCCCGCGGACGAGCCGCTCGTGACGACGCTCGCGCACGCGCTGTCGGTGCAGACCTGGAAGGAGATCGTGCCCGTGTCCGGTGCGTCCGCATCTGCGAAGCCGGCCGAGAGCAGAGGGGCGGCGTTGACGCGCGCGGGCAGCGAGCCGGGCGTTGGCGTTGCCGGTGCCGTTGTGTCGAGGACGAAGCTGCGGGTCGCGCTCCACGCGGCCGTGTTGCCGGCGGCGTCGGTCGCGCTCACGCGCCAGGAGTAGGTGCCGTCGGCGATGCCGGCCGGCGTCCAGCTCGTGCTGCTGCCGCCGCTGATCGTCGCGGAGGTGCTGCTCGCGACGACGCTCGTGCAAAGGGGGTCGGTGCAGAGCTGGAAGCTGAGGGTGCCGCTGTCGCCGGCGTCGGGGTCGGTGAAGGTCGCGGTGACCTGGGTCGTGTTGACGCGCGCGGCGGCGCCGGGTGCGGTGAGCGTCGGGGTGTTCGGCGCGACGGTGTCGACGACGAAGCTCGCGGCGGCCGGCCAGGCGGAGACGTTGCCGGCGGCGTCGGTCGCGCGGGCGCGCCAGTAGTAGGCGCCGTCGGCGAGCGGGGTCGGCGTCCAGTTCGCGCTTGCGCCGTTGGCGATTCCGGCGGCCGAGGTGGTGCTCTGCAGGATGCTGCTGCACGAGCTGTTGGAGCAGAGCTGGAACGACACCGTGCCGGTGTCGGGTGCGTCGGGGTCGGCGAACGTCGCCGAGAGCTGCGGCGTCACGTTTGTGCGCGCGGCGATCGCACCGAGCGTCGGCGTAGAAGGTGCGGTCGTGTCGAGTGAGAACTGCTGGACGCCCGACCACGCCGACGACTGGTTACCGGCTGCGTCCAGCGCGCGTGCGCGCCAGAAGTAGCTGCCGTCGACGAGCGTGGGGGGCGTCCAGCTGCCGTTCGACCCGTTGGCGACCCCGCCCGGAGAGGTACCGGCCTGCACGACGCTCGCGCAGCCGCTGTCGGTGCAGACCTGGAAGGAGATCGTGCCGGTGTCGGGCCCGTCCGGGTCGGAGAAGCCCGCCGAGAGCTGCGGCACCGCCTTGAGCAGCGCTCCGACCGCGACGAGCGCCGGGACGCCCGGGGCCGTCGTGTCGAGGGTGAAGCCGCGGGTCGCGCTCCACGCGGATGCGTTGCCGGCGGTGTCCGTGTTCTGCGCGCGCCAGTAGTAGGCGCCGTCCGCGATCCCGGTCGGCGTCCAGCTGCCTGCGCTGCCGCCGCTCACGGTCGCGGAGGTGCCGCTCGCGACGACGCTCGAGCACGAGGAGTTGCTGCAGAGCTGGAAGCTCACGGTGCCGGTGTCCCCGGCGTCGGCGTCGGCGAAGGTCGCGCTCACCTGCGTGCTGTTGACGCGCACGGCGGCTGCGGGGGAGACGAGGCTCGGCGTCGTGGGCGCGACGGTGTCGACCACGAAGCTGCTCGTCGCCGAGAAGCCAGAAAGGTTGCCGGCGGAGTCCGTCGCGCTCGCACGCCAGTAGTAGGCGCCGTCCGCGAGCGCCGCCGGCGTCCAGGTTGCGTTCGCGCCGCTCGCGAGGCTCGCGGAGGTGAAGCTCTGGAGAACGGTGCCGCACGGGCTGTCCGAGCAGAGCTGGAACGAGATCGTTCCGGTGTCGGCGTCCGGATCGGTGAACGTCGTCGAGAGCGTCGGCGTCGTGTTGACCCGCGCTGCGATGCCGCCGAGCACTGGCACGTCAGGGAAGCCGTTCGCCGCCGGATGCGCGATCTTCGTCACGCCGCCGTCGTACACATAGAGCGTCGTGATCGTGCTTGAGCTTGCCGTCGTCTGGTGCCGCCAGAATTGGACGTAGAGATGCTCGCCGGCGGCGAGGGAAATCGCCCCGACGCCGTTGAACGTCGTGACGATCGCGCTGGCCGTACCCGCGACGGTGGCGATGTTCGCAACCGTGTTCTCGCCTGCGCCCGCCGGATCGATGATCGGCGACCCGACGACCGCGCCGCTGTCGTTGACCTTCCACATGCCGATGACGAGGCGGGCTGTTCCGCTCCCGGCCGTGCCCTTGATGTTGTTCGTGAACGTCCACGTGCCGGATGGAATGCTCACGCGACCTGCGGCATCGACGAGCCATCCCTTGCCCGAGAATGCAGGGCTGGCGACCGAAGAGCTCGTTGCGGCCGTCGTCGCGAACGTTCCTCCGGGAGCGAACTCGTAGAAGCCGGTCGCGAACGCCATCTGCTTGGTCTGGGACAGCGGCAGGAGCGCCTGGCTGTTCGCCGTCGCGTCGCTCATGTTGTCGGTCTGCGTCGCGGAACCGTTGTTGACGTACTCCGCGACGCGTCTGAAGATTCCCGAGCTGCCCTTGCGATACAGGCGAACGGTCACGCCTGTGGGCAGGACGCCGACGTTCACCATCTGGTTCGAGCCCGACACCGTCACCGCGACCGTCGGGCTCGGCGGCGTCTCGCCGCCGGTGGCATTGACCACGGTGTACTCGTACGTGTAGCTCGAGGGGACGAGCGCACCCGCACCCGCCACCGCCGCTGTCGGCGGCGTCGTCGGCGCGCCCGGGCCTGCGGTCGCGACGAGCGTATTGCTGGTGCCGAGCCGGGTCGACGCTGCGCCGGAGAGATAGAGCGTCGCCGGATAGTCGCTGACGCTCGCGTCGGCGGTGCCGGCGCTGTGCCCGACGGAGAGGAGCGCGAGCGCGAGGCTCGCGAGCAGCACGAAGTGCCACCTGGATGGCCGGCGGAACGTCATGGAAGGCCGCAGATTCATGTGCTCGAAATAGTGGGGTTGTTGCTCATTCGGTATCGGCTTCGAGGGCTTTCGACTCAAGCGCTAGAACGGGCAGTGGCGGCCCACTCGGGCCGCTCGCTATCGGCCAGCTTCTCC
>JANMWV010000413.1:0-5831 GCA_031394165.1 Actinomycetes bacterium | reverse complement strand
GAGACGCGATCTGCGAGCGGTGGAGGATCGGAACGGCGGTGCCGTCGACCACGAGCGAGGGCAGAAGGGGACGACCGGCCTCCGACCAGGCTCGCTCGCCCTCGCCCCCGTCGAGCGCGTCGAATGACGAGAACGCGATCTGCTGCTCGCCCAGGAACTCCCGGGCCTGCGCACGACGCTCAGCCGTGACGCCAGAGCAATGCGACGTTTCGCACGACGATCAACTGTAGTTGCGCTCTCCGTCGCTGCGCGCGGAGGTCGTAGAATCGACTGATGGCAACTCCGATCGAGACCCAGAGCTGGCGTAACCGCAAGACGCTGATCCTCGGTCGCACCGACATGATCGGGCTGCTCAGCCCGGCCGAGTACGTCGACCGTGTCGAGCACGCCTTCCGCATGCACGGGCTCGGTCGCGTGTACATGGAGCCGAAGGGCCACATCGTGCTCGATCGCTACAAGGGCGAATGGGAGGTGATGCCGTCGTACATCGAGGAGCCCGAGGCGGCGGCGTGCAAGTGGGTTTCGATCCGCGAGGACAACGCGAAGTACGAGTTGCCGGCCGTGTTCTCGATCCTGATCTACACGCATCCGGAGACCGGGTTCCCGCTTGCGATCTGCGACGGCTCCTACCACACGCTGATGCGGACAGGCGCGTCGGCGGCTGTCTCCGCGAAGTGGCTCGCGCGGCGGGATTCGAGGGTGCTCGCGATCCTCGGCACTGGGAGTGTCGGCGAGGGGACGCTCGCCACCTGCGACACCGTCTTCCCGTGGCAGGACGTCCGGATCTGGAGCCGCACGCAGGAGTCGGTCGACCGCTTTCTCGCGAGCGAGGCGCCCAGATACCCCCACCTGCGGCTCACCGGGACGACCGACGTGCGCGCGGCCGTCGAGGGAGCCGACGTGATCGTCACCGGAACACACGCTCGACGCTGGCTCGTGGACGACGCCTGGGTCAAGCCCGGCGCACACATCGCGGCGCTCGGCGCCGACCTGAAGGGCGAGCAGGAGATCGACCCGCGGACCCTGCAGCGCGGCAGGGTCTTCGTCGACGACATCCGTCAGTGCCGCGAGGACGGGGAGATCGCGGTTGCCCTCGCCGAGGGCCTGATCACGGAGGAGGACGTCGCTGGCGAGATCGGCAAGGTGATCTGCGGCGAGCTCGAGGGACGCCAGTCAGACGATCAGGTGACGGTGTTCGACTCCACCGGGATCGCCCTGCAGGACTCCGCCACGGTGCCGCTCGAGTACGAGCGCGCGGTCGCCGCGGGCGTCGGCATCGAGAAGAAGATGATCTCCACCTGAGGAGTCAACTGCTCCCCGACGCGGAGCCCTCCTCCTCGTGTGCCGCGATCGCGGCACGGACATTGCGCATCGCGTCCACTGCCGCCGGGACGCCGCAGTAGACCGCGACCTGCAGCACGACCTCGACGATCTCGCTCTCGGTGCAGCCGTTCCGGAGCGCCCCGCGCGTGTGCAGCTGCAGCTCGTGGGGCCGGTTGAGCGCTGCAAGCATCCCGATGTTGAGCAGGCTGCGCGTCTTGCGCGGCAGACCCGGGCGTCCCCACAGGGCGCCCCAGCAGTACTCGGTCACGAGCTCCTGCAGCGGCCGAGCGAGCTCGTCCGCCGTCGCCAGCGCAGCGTCCACGTACTCCGAGCCGAGCACCTCGCGTCGGATCGCGAGCCCTTCCTCGTAGCGTTCGTTCACGTCGTCAGCCTCCGTTGGTGTGTCGTCTGCATTGAATGGTCGTCTAGAACGCGCGATGATGCTGTCATGATCAGAGCGGGGATCTCGTTCGAGGCGGACATGACTGCCGAGCAAGCTCGCGAGCTCGCCCGGCTGATGGAGGAGGCACGCCCGACCCGGCCGGGTGGGGTCGAGACGGCGCTGCTCGAGCACGACGGCGGCCGCGGCCGGCTGGTTGCGGTCTGGAAGGACGCCGAGACGCTCGACCGCTACCTCGCCGAGGCGCCGGTGCCGCGCGGCACGGAGTTGATGCGCAAGATCGGCCTCGAGCCCGAGGTCCGCCGCTTCGACATCCTGGAGATCGGATGATCCGCCACGTCTTCCTCTGGAACGTCACGCCGGAGGCCGGCATGGAAGGGGCGCAGCGTGTCCTCGACGCGCTCGACCGGGTCCGCGAGGAGCCGGTCCCGGCTCGCTCGTGGTCGCTCGGCCGCGACCTTCCGGCGCCGGGCAGCGATGACTCGGGCGGCCGTTGGCAGTTTGGGCTGGTCTGCGACTACGACGACATGAAGCACCTGCAGTCCTATTACTCGACGCCCGAGCACGCGGCTGTCGTCGAAGAGATCCTGCCGCTGATCGAGCCCGTGCAGTGTGCGACTTCGAGCTATGACCGACCAGGGCTACACGATTCTCAGGCCCGACGAGCAGGTGTTCGCACCGCCGAGCTGGCGGCCCGAGGAGCCCGTGCGGCGGGTTGTCGAACTGCCGCTCCACGCGAAGCTCCAGCATTCACGGGCCCATCTCTGGCGGTACCCGCCGGGGGCCACCGGTCGCCTGCACAAGGAGCACGCGCAAGAGGAGGTCTTCGTCGTCGTCTCGGGAGCGCCGGGGGTCCTGCTCGGCGACCCTGCAGTGCCCCACGACGCCCCGGCAGGAACGCTTGTCGTGGTCGAGCCCGGCACCCCGTTGAAGTGGTTCAACGACGGGGAGGGCGATGCTCTGATCTTCGCCTACGGCGCCCCGGGCGAGTCGCGATCCGAGATCCTCGAGAGCTGAGCGGCTCCTTCGGTCAGGCGGTACGGGGAACGAGGGGCTGTCCGGCGGCGAGGCGTTCGAGTCCACCCATGCCCCAGTGCGTCTGGCCGTCTTCGCTGAGCAGCGATGGGACTCCCCGCACACCGGCGCTCTCCGCCTCGGCGCGAATCTGGCGGATCTGGGCGAACAGCTCTGCCGAATAGGCGGCGGCGACCGCCGCGGCGGGGTCGAGCCCGGCCTGGTCGGCGGCGCGAGCGATCTGCGCATCGGTCGCGATGTCCTCGCCCTCGCAGAAGAACGCCTCGTACAGGGCGTGCTTGAACTCACGCAAGCGGCCCTCGAGCGTCGCCCACAGGCAGGCCGCAAGGGGGAGCGTCGAGCGCGGCTGGTAGCGCGGCAGATGGATCTCGACTGAAGCGGCGAGGGCTCGGCGGTAGACGTTCTGCGTCCAATCGACGCGCAGGTGATCGCCGCGCGGCTCGAGCAGGCGGCTCGGCGCCGGTCGCAGCTCGAACGGGAGCCATTCGACCTCGACGTGGCCCGCCTCCTCCGCGGCCTCGACCGCTTGGGTCTCGAGGTAGGAGTACGGGCAGACGACGTCGTAGTAGAAGCGGACCTTCACCATCGGCCGCAACAAGGGTAGTAAAGTCAGACAGATGCGCGTCGCCGTGGCGCAGATCGAGCCCAAGCTGGCAGAGCCCGCGAGGAACCTTGAGGTCTGCATCGTTCGCCTCGAGGAGGCTGCGGCTGCGGGCGCGGAGCTGCTGGTGCTGCCTGAGTGTGCAATCCCGGGCTACGTGTTCGACAGCCTCGAGGAGGCGTTGCCCTTCGCCGAGGAGATCCCCGGCCCGTCGACGGAGGTGCTCGCGGCCGCCTGCGCGCGTCTCGGCGTCCACGTCGTCTGCGGAATGCTCGAGCGTGACGGCGACGGCGTTCGCAACGCTGCCGTGCTCGTCGGCCCGGAGGGCTTGATCGGGACCTACCGCAAGACCCACCTGCCGTTCCTCGGTATCGACCGGTTTGTCACCCCCGGCGACGAGCTGCCCGTGTTCGACACGCCGCTCGGGCGAATCGGGATCGAGATCTGCTACGACCTGCGCTTCCCGGAGGTGACCCGAACCCTCGCGCTCGCAGGCGCCGACATCGTTGCGCTGCCGACCAACTGGCCGGTCGAGGCGCGAGCCAATGCCGAGCTGCTCGCTCCCGCCCGTGCGTACGAGAACCGCGTCTACCTGCTCGTCGCGAATCGCGTGGGCCGCGAGCGGACGGCCGAGTTCAGCGGGCGCAGCCAGATCGTGGAGCCGTCAGGCACACGGCTGGCGGAGACGGATGCGACGAGCGAGGCGCTGCTCGTCGCAGAGGTCGACGTGGAGCTCGCCCGCGACAAGTCGATCATCCCCACCCCGGGGGAGTACGAGATGCACCTGTTCGGCCACCGGCGGCCGGAGCTCTACGGCGCTCTCGTCGAGGACAGGCAGCCGGCAAGCATCTAGCGAGGAGGCAGTGATGGCAGAAGATCGCGAGCTCGTCCCAGAAGCCGTTCTCGAGGACGGTGGAGTCAAGGTCTCGAAGAGCCCGTGGGGGCCCGACGACGAGGTCGGGAGGCTGAACTGGATCACGCCCGAGTCGAACGCGGCGATTCTCGACCACCTCGATGGTCGCCACGTCTTCGACCTGAATGTCGAGTTCTTCATCGGCATGCCCTCGTGGGTGGCGGCCGGAGATCCGCCCTACGGGATCTGGATGACCCACACGCCGCAGGGCTCGATCAACGACAACCTCTCCGGGGTCGGCAGCCACGTCCACGAGAAGTACTCCTACTGCGGCGACTCGATCCACATGTACACGCACTGCGGAACGCACATCGACACGCTCAACCACCTCGGCTTCTACGGGAAGTTCTGGAATGGCTGGGAGGCGGACCGCAACCTCGGCAGCCGGATCTGGAACAAGGGCGGGCCCGAGAACTTCCCGCCGGTCATCGCGCGCGGCGTCCTACTCGACGTTGCCGGGATGCTCGGAGTCGACACACTCGAGCCGTCCTACGCGATCACCGTCAAGGACCTGCAGGACACCATCGCGAAGCAGGGCGTGACGATCGAGAAAGGGAACGTCGTTCTCATCCGCACGGGGCAGATGCGCAAGTGGCCGGACTTCGACGGCTACCTCGTGGGCTCCCCTGGTCTCGGACTGGCGGCGTGCAAGTGGCTCTGCGAGGAGGCGGGTGCGATGTGCATCGCCGGCGACACGATCGGCCTCGAGGTGCTGCCGTCGGAGGAGCCCGACGTCTTCCTCCCGATCCACGCGTACATGTTCGCGACGGCCGGCGCGCAGATCATCGAGGTCGTCGACATGGAGGAGATAGCGGCCGAGAAGCAGTACGAGTTCGCCTTCCTCGGGATGCCGCTGAAGCTGCGCGGAGCAACGGGCGCGCCGATGCCCTCGTACGCGGTCCCATTGAGGACATAGCGGAACGAGGCGGGAGGCGTGTTCGTCGCCCTCCCGCCTCCCATCAGTCGAAGACGTCGAGCGGGAGCAACGCTGCGACCAACGGGTACGGAACGTCGACGACCTCGGACAGCCGCAGGTCGACCACGGCGCTGCAGAGGGCGTATGCCGCCACCGGCTCGAGTCCGTGCTCGACCGTGAGGTAGTCGATCATCGCGAGCAGCGCCTCCCGGGCTGCGACGGTGAGGTCCATCGCGTCGTCGACCGGGATCCCCGTCGTGGCGAACGAAGCCCGCCCCGGCCGCGCCGGGGTCTCGAACGACGGAAACCGGCTGCGCCGAGCGTGGTCCCGGTGGAGGTGGAGCCTGACTGTGACCGACCCTGCCACCTCGATCGCCGTTCCGCACACTTCGCCGTCGCCCTGTGCGAAGTGGAGGTCGCCGATCGAGAGCAGCGCACCCGGGACGTCGACCGGCAGGTAGAGCCGGCTTCCGGCTACGAGGTGGCGGATGTCGAGGTTGCCTCCGATCTCGCGCGGTGGGATGGTGCGCAGCCCGTCGGCCGCGGAATGCGGGACGGCACTCTCCGGCGACGGATCAGCAACCGGCCCGCCGCGCTCCCGGATCCGTTCCTCGCGCTGGCGCAGGTCGCGCCCGAGGTCGAG
>JANMWV010000365.1:0-2855 GCA_031394165.1 Actinomycetes bacterium | reverse complement strand
ACGACGCCGATGCGCTCCCTGAACTCCCGCCCGGGCCGCTCCGGGTCGTGGCCGAGGACAGACACCTCGCCCGCGTCGCGCTTGCGGTAGCCCTCGAGGATCTCGACCGTCGTCGTCTTGCCGGCGCCGTTCGGGCCGAGCAGGCCGAAGACCTCGCCCTCCTCGATCTCGAAGTCGACCCCGCGCACCGCCTCGAGCGCGCCGTACGACTTGCGCAGGCCGCGGACGACGATCGCGCTCACGCCGTGTCCAGCTCGAGCAGCACGTGCCCGCAGGGCGGGAACGCCGGCTCGAGGCCGCCCGAGAGCGCGGCGACCGCCTGCCCGCAGTCGGGCTGGTGGGCCACGATGACGACCGTCTCGCCGCGTCCGGCCGCCGTGTCCCGGATGTCGGCCGGCGTCGCGCCGGGTGCGAGCCGCTCGTCGACGTCGGGATCGCCGAGGCCGAGTGCAGCAGCCGTCTCGCGTGCGCGGAGCAGCGGGCTCGAGACCACGGCGTCGGGGTCGATTCCCTGCTCGCGCAGGCGCTTGCCGAGCATCCGCGCTTGCTCGCGGCCGGCGGACGTGAGCGGCCGGAGCTCGTCGGGTTCTCCCGGCGCTGCCTCAGCATGGCGGACGATCACGAGTTGCATCGCAGCCAGGATAAAGTCGGTGGATGCCCGACCGCTTCCGGTACGTCGTCTGCGACGTCTTCACTGACACTCCGCTCGCGGGTAACCAGCTGGCCGTCTTCACCGACGCGCGCGGGATTCCGGAGGAGCGCCTCCAGCGGCTCGCGAAGGAGCTGAACCTCGCGGAGACCACCTTCGTCTACCCGCCGAAGGACGACGGGCACGTCTTCATGCGGATCTTTACGCCGGCCGCTGAGCTTCCCTTCGCGGGCCACCCGACGCTCGGCACCGCGTTCGTCCTCGCCGGGCCGCTCCAGCTCCTCGAAATCCGCATCGAGACGGGCCGGGGGACGATTCCCGTCCGCGTCGAGCGTGAGGGCGCGCGCATCGTCTTCGGACGGATGGAGCAGCCACTGCCGACGATCGTTCCGTTCGAGCGCGCCGACGAGCTGCAGGCGGCGCTCGGAGTCGACTCGACGTTGCCGATCGAGCTGTACGACAACGGCGTGCCGCACGTGCTCGTCGCGCTCGCCTCGCGCGAGGAGGTCGCGGCGCTCCGCCCCGACCAGCAGCGCCTCGCCGCCCTTGGCACCTACGGCATCAACTGCTTCGCAGGCGACGGACTGACGTGGAAGACGCGGATGTTCGGCCCGATGCTCGGCATCCCCGAGGACCCCGCGACCGGATCGGCGGCGGGCCCGCTGGCGCTGCATCTCGCGCGCCACGGCCGTATCGCCTTCGGCGACGAGATCGAGATCTCGCAGGGCGCGGAGATCGGGCGGCCGTCGACGCTCTACGCGCGCGCCGACGGAACCGCCGACGCCGTCGAGCGGATCGAAGTAGGCGGCTCGGCCGTGATCGTCGCGCGAGGTGAATTCAGCATCTAGCTTCAGCCCAGCCAAGCGACGGTACTGATATCCGGCAGCTCGAACGGGAGCGAGCGCCAGAAGACGCCGCCGTTCAGCGAGACGTAGAGCCGGTTCCGCGCGGCGTAGAGCATGCGGTCGGGATCGTCCTCGGCGATCGCGATCGCGAAGCCCGCGGGCAGGCCACCACCCGACTCGCGCCACGTGGCTCCGCCGTCGTGCGAGATCGCAAGCGGCGGGCGGCGGTCGAGGAGCGCGACGATCGTCGATCCCGCGCCCGCGGTGTCGATGACGCGCGGGAGCTCGACGCGCGGCGCGTCGGCGACTGGGAGCTCCGTCCCTGGACCGAGCGGCTCCTCGCTCTCCACGTCGAGCAGGAAGACGCCTTCGACGGTGTCGACGGCAGCGATCATTCGCCCATCATCAGTGCCGCGACGAGCGCCGTCGCGCGCCGTGCGGCCGAGGCGGGCGCATGCCCTTCGGCGCGTGCGGCGACATAAGCGGCGCCGAACGCGTCGCCGGCACCCGTCGGGTCGGCGCCACCTTCGACCGGACGTGCAGGCACGTGCTCCGCGTGCCCGCGCACGATCACCACGCAGCCGGCCGAGCCGAGCGTCAGGACGATCTCGGGGACGACGAGCTCGGCGAGCGCTTCGGGCGACGCGTCGCCGACGAGCACGCGCGCCTCCTCCTCCGCGACCTTGAGGATCGACACGTGTCGCAGCAGATCTGGGTCGTAGTTCGCATCGAGCTTCAGCGGCCCGAGCTCCGGCACGCGCACGAGGCCCTGCGCGTCGAGCATCAGCCGGCGGCCGAGGCCGAGCCGCTCGAGCGCGGCCGCGTCGAAGTCGCTGCGGAGCAACGGCGCGACGTGCAGCCATTCGACCTGGCGCAGGAGCATGCCCTGCGGCTCATCCGTGCGCCACGGCTCGCCGATCGCCTCGACGGTCATGGTGCGATGTCCGTCCGTGTCGTAGGCGAGCGAGAAGCTCGTCGTCTCGCCACCGGTCGCCAGCGAGGCCGGCAATCCGAGCGTGGCCAGCCGGCGGTGAAAGCGCGCACGGTCGTCCGCGCCGCACTTGGCGAAGATCACGGCTTCCTGGCCGAGCGTGCGCAGGGCGCGGCCGGCATACCACGGGGCGCCGCCGATGCGCGGTGCCGTGCCCGAGACGATGTCGCGCGTAAGGTGACCGATGACTGCGAGCGACTGCACGGCCGCGAAATCTATGTCGAGGCGTGTCGCGGCCGTCGAGCCTGCCCGGCGACGGCCACGCCGAGGGCGAGCACGAAGGCTGCCGCGAAGCTCGGCAGGGAGGCGCCGATCCCGCCGTGCGGCGAGTGCAGGTGCGAGAGCAGGCGCGTCCAGAAGCCGAGTCCCT
>JANMWV010000354.1:0-6474 GCA_031394165.1 Actinomycetes bacterium | reverse complement strand
GGCGGAGGACGCGGCGCTTCACGGCGTGGCAACGCTATAGCGTCGGCGCGTGGACGACGTGCTGCTCCGCTCGCGCGCCCTCCGCGAGGACGGCGTACCTGGCACCCGGACGTGGCCTGTAGAGACGCCCGGACTACACTGAGCCGCGATGGCCCAGGCGCCTGCACTTCCCACCGGCTTCGAGTTGCCGCTCGAGCCGCGGCTGCCGCGGATCGGCTCGGTGGACGCCGTCGCGCTCGAGGAGCGCGCTGCCTCGCTTGCGAAGCGCTCGATCAAGAAGGCTGCCAAGGTCTTCGCCCTCGAGCTCGCGATCCGCACGACCGACCTGACGACGCTCGAGGGCTCGGACACGCCCGGCAAGGTGGCGGCGCTCTCCTCGAAGGCGATCCGCCCCGACCCGGGCGACCCCGGCGTCCCCTCGTGCGCGGCGATCTGCGTCTACCCGAATCTCGTTCCCGTGGCGAAAGAGCGCCTCCGCGGCACCGGCGTGAAGGTCGCCGCCGTCGCGACCGGCTTTCCGTCGGGCCAGTACCCGACGGCGCTCAAGGTCGCCGACGTGCGCAGCGCGGTCGAGCTCGGCGCCGACGAGATCGACATGGTGATCGACCGCGGCGCGTTCCTCTCCGGCCGCTACGCGAAGGTCTACGACGAGATCGTGCAGACGAAGGAAGCGTGCGGCGACGTACACCTGAAAGTGATCCTCGAGACCGGCGAGCTCGGCACGTACGACAACGTGCGCCGCGCGACGCTGCTCGCAATCGCCGGGGGCGCCGACTTCGTCAAGACGTCGACCGGCAAGATCAACCCGGCCGCCACCCTTCCCGTCGCGCTCTGCATGCTCGAAGCGGTGCGCGACGTGCACGAGGAGACTGGCCGCCGCATCGGCTTCAAGGCGGCGGGCGGCATCCGCCAGGCCAAGCAGGCGATCCAGCATCTCGTGCTCGTGCACGAGACGCTCGGCCCCGACTGGCTCACGCCCGACCTCTACCGGCTCGGCGCGTCGTCGCTGCTGAACGACATCCTCATGCAGCTCCGCAAGGAGAAGACCGGCGCGTACCAGGGTCCCGACTACTTCACCCTTGACTGAGATCCAGCGCAAACAGGACCGCGCGCCCGTCCCGAAGGACTGGACGTACGCACCCGCGCCCGAGTCGCGCGACGTCGTCACGCTGCGGGAGCGCTACGGCCTCTTCGTCGGCGGCGAGTGGCTCGAGCCGACCGAGTCGTACGAGACGATCTCGCCGTCGAGCGAGGAAGTGCTCGCCACGGTCGGCCAGGGCACGAAGGAGGACGTCGACAGCGCCGTCGCCGCCGCGCGCCACGCGTTTGAAAACGGGTGGTCGTCGCTCCCCGGCTCCGAACGTGCGAAGTACCTGTTCCGCATCGCGCGCATCCTCCAGGAGCGTGCGCGCGAGTTCGCGGTGCTCGAGTCGCTGAACGGCGGCAAGCCGATCAAGGAGTCGCGCGACGTCGACCTCCCGCTCGCGGCGGCGCACTTCTTCTACTACGCGGGCTGGGCCGACAAGCTCGAGTACGCGTTCCCGAACCGCACGCCGCGCCCCGTCGGCGTCGCAGGCCAGATCATCCCGTGGAACTTCCCGCTGCTGATGCTGGCGTGGAAGCTCGCGCCCGCGCTCGCGTGCGGCAACACCGTCGTGCTGAAGCCCGCCGAGACGACGCCGCTGACCGCGCTGCTCTTCTGCGACGTGCTCCGGCAGGCGGAGCTACCGCCGGGCGTCGTCAACATCGTCACGGGCGACGGACGCACCGGCGCCGCGCTCGTCGAGCACCCCGACGTCGACAAGATCGCGTTCACCGGCTCGACCGACGTCGGCAAGGCGATCCAGCGGCAGCTCGCGGGCACGGGCAAGAAGCTGACGCTCGAGCTCGGCGGCAAGGCGGCGAACATCGTCTTCGACGATTGCGCGCTCGACCAGGCCGTCGAGGGGATCGTCAACGGCATCTACTTCAACCAGGGCCACGTGTGTTGCGCCGGCTCGCGCCTCTTCGCGCAGGAGTCGATCTACGAGCCGCTCGTCGAGAAGCTGAAGAAGCGCCTCGAGACGCTGCGCGTCGGCGATCCGCTCGACAAGAACACCGACGTCGGCGCGATCAACTCGCGGATACAGCTCGACCGCATCAAGGAGCTCGTCGCGGCGGGCGAGGAAGAGGGCGCCGAGATCTACCAGCCGCCGTGTCAACTGCCGGAGAAGGGCTACTGGTTCGCGCCGACGGTCTTCACGAACGTCGCGCAGAGCTATCGCATCGCGCAGGAGGAGATCTTCGGGCCGGTGCTGTCGGTGCTCACGTTCCGCACGCCGGAGGAAGCCGTGGAGAAGGCGAACAACACGCCGTACGGCCTCAGCGCCGGCGTCTGGACGGAGAAGGGCTCGCGCATCCTCTGGATGGCGAACAAGTTGCGCGCCGGCGTCGTCTGGGCGAACACCTTCAACCGGTTCGATCCCACCTCGCCGTTCGGCGGCTACAAGGAGTCGGGCTTCGGCCGCGAGGGCGGCCTGCACGGGCTCGAGCCGTATCTGAGGTTCGACGAGTGACGCGGCTTCCCGTGAAGAAGACGTACAAGCTGTACATCGGCGGCGCGTTTCCGCGCAGCGAGTCCGGCCGCACGTACGAGGCCGACGGGCAGAACGTCGCGCACGCGTCGCGCAAGGACGTGCGCGACGCCGTGAAGGCCGCGCGCGCCGCGCAGGCCGGCTGGGCGGCGGCGACCGCGTACAACCGAGGCCAGGTGCTCTACCGCCTCGCCGAGATGATCGAGGCGCGCGTCTCCGAGTTCGCCGACCTCTGCACCGGCCGCGAGGAGGTCGAGCGCACGATCGACCGAGTCGTCTGGTACGCCGGCTGGGCCGACAAGCTGCCGCAGGTGCTCGGCGGCGCGAACCCGGTCGCCGGGCCGTACTTCAACTTCACGGTGCCCGAGCCCACCGGCGTCGTCGCCGTGCTCGCGCCCGACGAGCCGCCGCTCCTCGGTCTCGTCACGCGGTTGATGCCGCCGCTCGTCGGTGGGAACGCCGTCGCCGCCGTCGCGTCCGAGACGCACCCGATCGCCGCCGTCGAGCTCGCCGAGGCGATCGCCACGAGCGACCTGCCGGGCGGCGTGGTGAATCTCCTCACCGGCTTCCGTGCCGAGCTCGGCCCCGTGCTCGCCTCGCACAAGGACGTGACCGCGATCGACCTCTGCGGCGCCGACGGCCAGGCGACCGAGCTCGAGCGGCTCGCCGCCGAGAACGTCAAGCGCGTTGTGCGCGGCCGCGCCGACGTGCAGACCCCCTGGGAGATCTCGAGCTTCCTCGAGCTGAAGACCGTCTGGCACCCGATCGGCCAGTAATGAACCCCTAACTGGACGACGCACGGGCCGCCGGGCCGCGCTGTGCACGCGCGCTGCCGCGTCCTCAGTCGGATCGATAGAAACCCACTATCGACCCTCCCTGCGTCCTTGCATCGCACGCACCCATCGCACCCCGTCAGCGCGTGGGCCGTCCAGCCAGAGGTTCTCGCCCGATACGCTACGAGCACACAGGTATGGCGCACCGCTTCAGCCATGCGATCGCCGAGGGCGACGGGATCTCCGTCATCGCGGCGGTCGACGATCCGGAATCCGCCAGAGCCGCGGAAGAGCAGCGTGCGGAGGCACTCGTCGTCCGCGCCGATCCCGCGCATCTGCGCGGCGCGACCTCGTTGCCGATTCTCTGGCGCGCCGACGTCCCGCTCGACGTCGCCTCAGCGTCCGCGGATGCGTACCTCATCGTCTTCGACTCGTTCGAGGACGACGACGGCCGCCTCGAGCAGGTGCACCGGCGCGCCCTCGAGCTCGGCCTCGACTGCGCGGTCGAGGTACGGAACGAGGAGGAGCTCGAGGAGGCGCTCGAGCGCGTCGACCCGGAGATCTTCCTCCTCGCTCCGACCGAGGGCGAGAGCGACGAGACGCAGCTCGAGGTGCTGCTCGACCTACTCGCCAACGTCCCGGCGGGGAAGCTCGCGATCGCGGACCTCCCGCTCACGACGCGCGCAGAGGTGCTCGAGCTGGAGCAGGCCGGCTGCGACGCCGTGATCGTGCACGGGCCGGAGATCGCGCCGCTTGCCGGCGGCCCACCGCCCGAGGTCTAGCGCACGGTCGAAACGGCGGTACCCTGTCCGCCATGAAGGCGACGGTCGTCGCGGGCGTGGTCGCGCTCGCACTCGCAGCACTCGTACCCGGCGCGTCCGCAGGGACGTCGGCGCGCGACTGCCCGGCGGCGTGGAAGACGGGCTGGCAGCACCTCGCGAACACGATCAAGGCGCCGGTCTACTGCCCGACGTGGATGCCGAACCCGCTCGACGCGCAGATCCGTGGCGACTGGCAGGACATCTACTCGATCGACAAGGACCACAGCTACCTCGTGAGCTTCCTCTACCACGGCGAGGGTGCAAGCGGCGACGTGCACGTCAACTTCCGCGGCTATCCCGGGCGCACGACGGTTCCGCGCTGCAGGACGATCCTGCCGAGCGGCAAGAAGACGCTGCACGGCACGACGCCGTGCTTCTCGGACAGCGCCGGCGTGCGGACGGCGCCGGGTATCCGCGCGACCGTCTATCGCGTCAACCAGGACGCCGACCAGTGGCACGTGCTGCTCGCGTGGCGGCACGCCGGCTCGCTGTACACGGTGAGCGAGCACGTGATCAAGCCGTACACGGAGCGTCAGGTCGTGGCGAACGTCGACCGGCTGCTGAAGAGCCTTGTGCTCGTGCGCGCACAAGGCTGATGCGGTTCACACGACGTCGCCTCCTCGGAGGCGCAGCAGCAGGAGTCCTCGGCGGCGCGGGCGTGTACGAGCTCGTCGACCAGCTGACCGGCGCACCGAAGCGCTCGGCGCGCCCTGTACGCGCGATGCCGCCGGAGCAGCACGTCATCGACCTCGGCCTCGTCGACAGCGAGGGCGTCCAGGTCGTCGTGCCGCCCCTCCATCACGAGCTCGTCACCGCGACGCTGAAGACGACGGACCCGAGGGGCGCGCAGGCGGGGCTCGAGCAGGCGCTCGCCGAGCTCGACGACCGCTACTCCCTCGACGCCGCAGGCCTCGGGGTCACCGTTGCCTGGGGCCTGCCGTACTTCGAGCGCCACGTTCCCGAGCAGGCGAAGCGCCACCTGCCCTTCGACCACCGCGCGGGCAAGTCGGCGCTGCTGCCGGCGCGGCGCTTTCCCAGCGATCCGCACGACACGATTCTCGAGCAGAACGACGTGGCGATCCTGTTGCGCAGCGACAGCCGTGCGCACATCGACGACGCGCGCAAGACGCTGTTCGTCGATCTGCCGTACTTCCAAGTGACGAGCATCCGCCGTGGTTTCGCGGGCGGCGGCTTCGCGGGCAAGCAGAGCCTGCCGAAGAAGCTGGCAATGGCGGCCGGCATTCCCGGCGCCGACCTGATTCCCGACACCTCGGAGCTGTTCCTCGGCTTCACGTCGACGCAGAAGGCCGGGCTCGGGCCGCGCCTGATCGCCAACCACGAGACGCTCGGGTTCGTCGACGTGCGCGGCGGCTACTTCCGCGGCGGTACGCACATGCACGTTTCGCACCTCGACGAGGATCTCGAGGCGTGGTACCTCAACTTCGACTTCGACGAGCGCGTGCTGACGACGTTCCGCCCCGGGCTGACACACGTGAAGCAAAATGCGCAAACGGTCCCGCAGGGGCCGAAGGACGTTGCGACGCAGACCGAGACGGCGCGCGCGTTCCAGCGCACCGGGCGCTTCGGGCACAGCGCATCGATCCAGCCGAGCTCGCGCCTGGAGCACGACGTCGTCGGGCCCGACGGCACGCTCTATCCGAAGGGCACCGCGATTCCGCAGCGCGCGGACTTCAACACACTCGACAACCCGTTCTCGTGGAGCGCGACGCCGGAGCGCGACAAGCTGAAGCCGGATCCGTCGGCCGGCCTGCACTTCGTCGTCTTCAACCCGTCGAGCGACGACTTCGCGCGCAACCGGCTCGCGATGGACGGCCACCTGCCCGACGGCACGAAGCTCGAGGTCGGGCCGCGCTCGCGCGCCCAGGGGTTCAACTCCGTGCTGATGACGACGCACCGCCAGAACTTCCTCGTGCCGCCGCGGCGGCACCGGTCGTTCCCGCTCGCCGAGCTCTGACGGGGCTAGCCGAAGAACGCCTGCGCGACCGCGTACCACTCCGGCGGCACGGTCTTCAGCTGCGCGGTCGCCTCTTCGAGCGACACCGCGACGATGTCGTCGCCTCGCAGCGCGGCCATCTGGCCGAACTCACCGGCGTGGGCGAGCGCCGCCGCCTTGAGGCCGAACCGCGTTGCGAGGATGCGGTCGCGCGCAGTGGGGGAGCCGCCTCGCTGCACGTGGCCGAGCACGGTGACGCGCGTCTCGAAGCCGGTGCGCTGCTCGATCTCGTGGCCGAGGATCTCGCCGACGCCGCCGAGCCTCACGTGCCCGAACTGGTCGGTCGCGCGCGC
>JANMWV010000264.1:0-2006 GCA_031394165.1 Actinomycetes bacterium | reverse complement strand
GGTGCTGATGCTCGCCGGCGGCGCAGAGCTCGGGCTGGCCCGCGGCAAGCTCCACTCGCAGTACTGGCGGCTGTGCACGACGCTCGCGATGCTCGTCTCGGGGGCCGCGCTGCTCGCGCACGAGCAACAGGCGTGGTTCTTCTCCCGCGCCGCGTTCCTGCACCACACACTCGGCTGGACGATCGTCGCCGGCGCCGTCTTCCCGCTGCTGCAGGCGTTCAGGCCGCGCTCCCTCGTCGCCGCCGCAGGCTTTGCCGCGACCGTGCTCGCGGTCTCCGTGATGCTCTACTCCGACCGCGACGTCGCGCCGATCTTCGGTCACCTCTCGTCCTACGCCGGAGTGCAGCACCGATGAGGCGTGCACTTCTTGTCGCGATCGGCGTCGCGCTCGCGCTGCCCGTGACCGCGTTCGCGCACGCGAGCGTGATCCACGTCACGCCCGCGTTCCGGCAGCGACTGGCGCAGTCGCCGCGGGAGGTGGTGGTGCGCTTCGACCAGAGCGTGACCGCGCTGCCACACTCGATCGTCGTGCTCATGCGCGACGGGACGAACATTGCGTTACCCACGCATGTGCTGCCCGACCAGCGTGCGATCGTCGCGCGGCTGCCGGTCTTGCCGCGCGGCCCGTACACCGTGCGCTGGCAGGCGATGTCGGACGACGGGCACGTCGTCTCGGGCGTCTACACGTTCGGCGTGCGCGTCGCGGCACCGCTCGTCACCGACGCGGTGGGCGCGCAGGGGCCGACGCGGACGGAGCACCTGGTGCGATGGGCGTACTTCCTCGCGCTCGCGCTCGTCGTCGGCGGCATCGGCTTCCGGCTGCTCGTCGTGCGCGGTCCGCTGCCGGCCCGCGGCGAGCGGCGGTTCTACTGGGTGACCGGCATCGGCGCGGTCGCCGTGCTCGAGGCCGGGATCGTCGCGTTCCTGCTGCGCGCGCAGGATGCGCTCCAGCTGCCGTTCGGCCGCTTCCTCTACGGCGACCTCTCACCGCTCTCCAGCGGCACGCGCTTCGGGATCGCGTTCATCACGATGGAGCTCGGCTTCGTGTTCGTCGCGGCGCTGCTCTACCTCGCGTGGCTCACCGGCAGGCGCGTGCTGCTCTGGCCTGCGTTCCTGCTCGGGCTCGGTTTCGCCTCGGGCCTGTCGCTCTCGGGGCACTCGGCCGCGGACGCCGGGCACTCGTGGCTCTCGGAGCTCGCCGACTGGGTGCACCTGAGTGCCGCGACGCTCTGGGTCGGCGGGCTCGTGCAGCTCGCAGTCGTCATCTGGCCGGCGGCGCCCGAGCTGCGGCGGGTCGCGTTCCTCCGCTTCTCGCGGGTCGCCACGGTGCTCGTCGCGCTGCTGCTCGTCGCGGGCACCTATCTCAGCATCCTGCGGCTGCCGCACGTGCACGACCTTTGGAGGACGGGGTACGGCCACGTGCTGCTCGTCAAGCTCTCGCTCGTCGCGCTCGCGCTCGGCTGGGGCGGCGCCCATCGCTTCCTCGCCGTTCCCCGCATCGACCGCGAAGGCGTGCTCGGCGCGCTCTCCCGCAGCATGGTCGGCGAGAGCGCCGTCGCGATGGCCGTGCTGCTCGTCGCTGCCGTGCTCGTCGACTCGAAGCCGCCCGTGCAGCCCGTTCCGCGCGCGCCGGTGGCGGTGCAGACCGCACCGCGCTGACGCGGCGCGCTTCCCCTGACGGTTAACGTCTGCTCCGATGCTCGTTCTCACACGATCGGACGTCGAGCAGCTGCTCGACCTGGACGAGCTCGAGACTGCACTCGCGCGCGCGCACGAGGAGCTCTCGAGCGGGGCCGTGTCGATGCCGCCGCGGATCGCCGCCTGGGCGAACGAGACCGGGCTGCTCGGCGCGATGCCGGCGTACTTGCCCTCGGCCGGGCTCGGCTGCAAGCTCGTGACGCTCTTCCCGGGGAACACCGACCGGCCGACCCACCAGGCGGCGATCATGCTCTTCGACCCCGAGACCGGCACGCCCCTCGTGCTGATGGACGGCACGTATGTCACCG
>JANMWV010000244.1:0-3263 GCA_031394165.1 Actinomycetes bacterium | reverse complement strand
CTCGACCGCCGCTTCGCCGGTGGCGAGATCGACGCCGATACCTACGACGCGCTCCGGGCGAAGCTCCGGGCGGCGCACGCACAAAGGCTGTGAGGGCGATGGGCAAGCAGACTCTTCCCATCGTCGTTCTCGTGGCCGCCGTCGCGGGGCTGGTCGGCTCCGGTGCCTGGGCCGTCAACCGTGAGGGGACGAACAACAACGCCGGCTGGATGCACAACCGGTCGGCGGGCTGGATGATGAGCTACCGCAGCGGCAGTGCCGCCCCTGTGACGTCGATCAAGGAAGCGCGCAGTCGGGCGCAGTCGTTTGCCGATCGGCTCGACTTGAAGGTCGCCGAGGTCATCCAGTTCAGCGACAACTTCTACGCCAGGCTCGACGACAAGTCAGGGAAGCCGGCAACCGAGGTGCTCGTCGACCCTGCAACCGGCAACACGTCGCTCGAGTATGGCCCGGCCATGATGTGGAACACGCGCTACGGGATGATGAACGGTCGTGCCCGCAGCGGCATGATGGGCAGCGGCGTGAGCAACGGAACCGGAATGATGGGCTCGACCGGGGGAATGATGGGCGGATCCGGCGGCGGAATGATGGGCTCCGGCTCCAGCGGCGGGATGATGGGCTCCGTCGGCGGTCCCAACTGGACGCCGTCCGCGGGCTCGGTCTCCGGCCCCGTCTCGGCGAAGCAGGCGATCGAGATCGCCGACCGTTGGCTCGCACAGCGCGACCCGTCGCTCAGCGTGCCGGACGCCGATGCCTTCCCCGGCTACTACACGATGGAGATCGAGCGGAACGGCAAGATCGTCGGGATGGTGTCGGTGAACGTGTCGGCCGGCGCGGTCTGGAATCACTGGTGGCACGGCCGCTTCGTCGCCATCTCCAAATGACCGAGAGCAACCGGCAGCACGCGGGGGCAGATGGCGCAGCAGCGTCTCGTCCTCGCGTGCTGGTCGTCGACGACGAGAAGCCCCTCGCGGATCTCATCGCCTCGTACCTCGAGCGCGAAGGATTCGAGGTGACAGTGGCCGGTGATGGAGCACAGGCTGTTGTGCTCGCACGCGAGCTCGCCCCGTCCGTGATCGTCCTCGATCTGATGCTCCCGGTGCTCGACGGTATCGAGGCATGCCGACAGATCCGTGGCTTCAGCGACGCCTACATCGTGATGCTGACCGCGAAAGCTGAGGAGACCGACAAGATCGTCGGCCTTTCGACGGGGGCCGACGACTACATCACGAAGCCTTTCTCGCCGCCGGAGCTCGTTGCCCGCGTCCGGGCGATGCTGCGGCGGCCTCGAGCGGGAGCCGGTGCGGAAACGCAGCGGCAGATCGGGGCACTCGAGCTGGACGCGGCCGCCCGTGAAGTGAGCGTGGCTGGGCAAACGATCGAGCTGACGAAGCTCGAGTTCGACCTACTCGACGTGCTCGCGGCGGAGCCAGGCGTCGTCTTCAGCCGCCGACAGCTGCTCGAGCGCGTCTGGGGACCGGACTGGTTCGGCGACGATCACGTCGTCGATGTTCACCTGGCGAACCTCCGCCGGAAGCTCGGCGACGACGCAGCTGCTCCCCGGTACATCCGCACCGTGCGCGGCGTCGGCTACCGGATCGGAACCGGATGAGGCCGTCGCCTTTGCGCCGCAGCCTCGGGGCGAAGCTCCTTGCGGCGCAGCTGCTCGTGATTCTGGCCGGGACAGCGACGCTCGTTGTCGTCGCCCTCGAGATCGGCCCGGCGATCTTCCACCATCACGTGCGCGAGGCGCTCGGTGTCGTTCCCGATTCGGTCATGCGGCACCTCGACGCAGCGTTCGGCGACGCGTTGCTCATCGCTCTTGCCGTCGCGGTGGGTGCCTCCGTTGCAACGGCTGCGGCGATCAGCTGGATGCTCGCGACGCGGATCGTGCGCCCGATCAGGTTGCTCGCCGCCGCCGCGCGTCGAGTTGCACAAGGCTCATACGGCGAGCGGGTCGCGGTCGCTGCGAACGACGAGATCGGCGCGCTCGCAGCCGCATTCAATGAGATGGCCGACGCGCTCGAGTCGACGGAGCGCCGCCGGCACGAGCTTCTGAGCGATGTCGCACATGAGCTGAGGACGCCGGTTGCGACGCTGAATGGCTACGTCGAAGGGCTGCGCGACGGCGTCGTCGAGCCGACCGCGCGTACATGGCAGCTCTTGCACACCGAAACAGCCCGACTCGGACGCTTGGTCGACGATCTTCGCAAAGTGTCGCTTGCCGAAGAGCGCCAGCTCGATCTGCGTCCGGTGCGCTCCCGCGTGCACCAGCTGCTGGACGATGCGGCCGCCGGTGCGAAGGCTGCTTACGCAGACAAGGGCGTAGAGCTTCACGTCGAGCCGAGCGATCGGCTCCCGACGGTCGACGTGGATCGTGACCGGATCGCCGAGGTGCTGGCGAACTTGCTGTCGAATGCGTTGCGTCACACGCCTGCAGGCGGAAGCGTCGTCCTCTCCGGCGAGCGCGCCGGAGACGGGCTCGTGGAGCTCGCTGTTGCCGACAGCGGCGAGGGAATTCCGCCCGAGCTGCTCGGACGTGTGTTCGAACGCTTCTACCGCACCGACAATTCGCGTAGCCGTGACCGTGGCGGCAGCGGTATCGGCCTGACGATCTCGCGCGCGATCGCCGAGGCGCACGGCGGGACGCTGCGTGCCGAGAGCTCCGGTGTGGGTCGCGGCGCCCGCTTCGCGCTGACGTTGCCGGTCGAGTAGCCGGCTCACGAGCGCAGCGTCGCGCGCCGCGGCGTTCACGGTGCCCTCATCTGCCCGGGCTTGAGTGCGGCCTTACGGCCGCGACGACTCTGCCGCGGCGACCAGCTGAAAGGACCTGAACATGCGCAGACTGTTGTTTCTCCTCGTATCCGCCGCTGCCGTCGCAGTGGGGGCCGTCGCTGTCGGAGCGGCGTCGATCGCGTCCGCGGCCACTCCGCCTGTCGTGCACATCAGCGCGCCCGTCTCGGGATTGCGCTACGACCAGAAAGTCGTCCGCGCCCATCCCGGGAAGATCAAGATCGTCTTCCTGAACCGCTCGCCGCTGAAGCACAACGTCAACGTCGAGTTCGGCGAGAAGGAGTTCGGCAAGAGCGCCACGATCGTCAAAGGCACGACGTCGTTCTTCGTGACGCTGAAGGCCGGCAAGTACAACTTCTACTGCTCGGTGCCCGGACACGAAGACGCGGGCATGAAGGGCACGCTCGTCGTCTCCTAGCACGCGCCGATCGGCGGAGACGGAGGGCGGCACGACGTGCCGCCCTCCGCGC
>JANMWV010000231.1:0-6346 GCA_031394165.1 Actinomycetes bacterium | reverse complement strand
ACCGTCAGGTACACGACGATCCACATCACGTCGACGAAGTGCCAGTAGATGCCGCCGATCTCGACGCCGTGGTGGTGCTCGGGGGAAAAGTGCCCGCGGAACGCGCGGATCGTCATGAACAGGAGGATCGTCAGGCCGACGAAGACGTGCGCCCCGTGGAGGCCCGTGAGAGAGAGGAAGATCGTGGCGAACGCGCCGTCGCCCGTGTTGAAGCCGATGCGCGCGTACTCGATCGCCGGTGTGATGAGGAACGTCGGGCCCATCAGGATGGTGTGGAGCAGGCCGGCCTTCAGGCCCCTGGTGTTGCCGCGCTTGATCGACGTCGTCGCCCAGTGGACCGTGAAGCTCGACGTCACGAGGATGCACGTGTTGAGGAAGGCGACGAAGACCGGTAGGTGGAACGGTGGCGTCGGCCACGGCGTGCCGTGCACGACACGCACGAAGAAGTACGCGCTGAAGAACGAGCCGAAGAGCATGATCTCCGACCCGATGAAGAGAAACATCCCGAGTACGGGAGGGGCGATCCGGGACGAGTAGTGCGGCTCCGGCGGGCCGTGGTGCTCGTCGTGCCCATGCGAATCGGCCCCATGCGAATCGGCGCTGTGCGGAAGGTGCTCGGCGTGCGCTTCCATTACACGGTCACCTCGGCGGGCATGTCGACCTCGACGTGCTCCACCGGCAGCTTCGTGTCGGCGCGGAGCCTGCCGAGCAGGTCGCGGCGCAGCCAACCGGAGCGCGCACCGGGAAACGTCGAGACGATGATCTCGTTCACGCGCTCGTCCCCGAGCGTCTGCAGCACGGCGGCGTACGGATCCGGGTGCGAGATCTGACCGTGGACGTCGAGCCCTTCGCTGCGCAACATCGTGACCGCGCGCAGCAGCCGACGCTCGGCCTCGTCGTACGAGCCTTCGGAGTCGCCCTGCGGCGAGACGATCAAGAAGCTCGCCGGGCTCTTCGCCGCGCGCTCGCGAATCGCCTGGAGCAGCGGCTCTCCGAGCACCGTCTGGTTCGCGACGACGAGGACGTTCGCGGCCTCGTGCTCTGCGCCGAGGTCGACGACGACATGCTCGAACGGCAGCGAGCCGGCGACACGGCGCATCTGCTCGACCAGGTTGCGGCGCAGCCAGCCCGACTCCTTCTGCGGATGCGTCGAGACGAGCACGCCGTCGGGCTCGAGCTGGTGGATCGCGTCCCTGAGCGCCGACACCGGGTCCCCCTCCACGACGACGCCGGTGGCGGGAACCCCGGCCTCGCGGAGCAGCCCGAGGGTGCGGTCGAGCCGGCGGCGCGCGGCCGCTCGGCGCGTGTCGTAGTAGACGACGTAGCCCTGGCGCGGCTGATTGACCGGCGCGAGCACGGTGACGCGCAGCGGGCCGTCGACCGCCTTCTGCTCGAGCAGCTCGACAAGCGCACGCGAGACCGCGGTCTCGTTGGCGACGACGAGCAGGTGACGCGCGCCGTCGGCGCTCACGTGAGCGTCACCTCCCCTTCCTCGACCGCAGGCTTGCGTGCGGGGGCGAGGATCGCGTGCTGCGCGCCAGGCACGCCGTACTCGTAGGGCGAGCCGACGACCTGCGGGATCTCGTCGTAGTTGAAGATCGGCGGCGGCGAGCTGACCTGCCACTCGAGCGTGAGCGCGCGCCAGGGATTGCCCGGCGCGATCGGCCCGCGGCGCCAGCTCGTGATCATGTTGTAGAGGAACACGATCGTCGACATGCCGAGCCCGAACGACGCGAGCGAGATGAACATGTTCAGGTTCGCGAACTTCGGCGCATAGTCGGCGACGCGGCGCGGCATCCCCTCCATCCCGACGAGATGCATCGGGAAGAAGGTCAGGTTGAAGCCCACGAAGGTCAGCCAGAAGTGCAGCTTGCCGAGGCGCTCGTTGTACATGCGCCCGGTCATTTTCGGGAACCAGTAATACATGCCCGCGAAGATCGTGAACACGGAGCCGCCGAACAGCACGTAATGGATGTGCGCGACGACGAAGTACGTGTCGCTGACATGGATGTCGATCGGCACGGCGCCAAGCATCACGCCGGACAGTCCGCCGATCACGAACATCGAGAGGAAGCCGAGCGCGAACAGCATCGGCGTGTTGAAGCGCAGCTTTCCCTCCCAGAGCGTCGCGAGCCAGCTGAAGATCTTGATGCCGGTCGGCACCGCGATCAGCAGCGTCGTGATCATCATCGGCACGCGCAGCCAGGGTTGCATGCCGCTGACGAACATGTGGTGCGCCCACACGGAAAAGCCCAGCACGACGATCGCCATGAGCGAGAGGGCCATGAGCCGGTAGCCGAAGATCGGCTTCCGGCTGAAGACGGCTATGTCCTCGCTCACGATCCCGAAGCCGGGCAACTACACGATGTACACCGCCGTGTGCGAGTAGAACCAGAAGATGTTGTGGTAGCCGAGCGCGTAACCGCCATTACCCGGGTCGAAGAACGCGGTGTGCATCACGTGGTCGAACATGGAGAAGAACTGCGAGCCGGCGATGAACGGCGTCGCGACCACGACGAGCAGCGACGTCGTGAAGTTCGCCCAGACGAGGAGCGGCATGCGCCAGAAGGTCATCCCCGGCGCGCGCATGGTGATGATCGTGACCAGGAAGTTGAGCGCCGTCATGATCGAGCTCGCGCCGGCCCACTGCACGCCCTGGTTGAAGAAGATCGCGCCGAGCGGCTGGTGCGTCGAGCAGAGCGGCACGTAGCCGGTCCAGCCACAGGCGAAGGCGCCGCCCGGGATGAAGAACGACGACACCATCATCACCCCGGCGATCGGCAGCAGCCAGAACGAGAGCGCGTTCAGGCGCGGGAACGCCATGTCGGCCGCACCGAGCATCAGCGGCACGACGAAGTTCGCGAGCCCGGCGAACGCCGGGACCACGAAGAGGAAAATCATCAGCGACGCGTGAACGGAGAAGAGCCCGTTGTACGTCTGCGGGTCGAAGTACTGCGTGCCCGGCTTCGCGAGCTCGGCGCGGGCGAGCAGCGCGAGCATTCCGCCGACCACGAAGAAGATGGTTGTCGTCACGAGGTACTGGACGCCGATCACCTTGTGGTCGGTGTTGACCTTGAAGTAGTCCTTCCACGAGGTCGCGCCGTGAGTCGAGTGGTCGTCGGGCCGCGTCGGCCGTCCGATCGCGTAGCGGGCCCAGTAGTCGAACGTGCCGATGCCGGCGAGGAAGCCGATCGGCGCGCAGACGAGGGCCGAGATGAGGACGATCGGCGCCCACTTGAGCACCGGCTGGTAGTCGCCCCAGGCGCGCAGGCCGACGGTGAGGCCGAAGCCGAAGGCGCCGAAGAGCGCGGCCATCCACAGCGCGCGGATCCAGCCGGCGCCGAGGAGATAGCGCCAGGCCGCGCCGTGCGGAGTCACTTCGTGGTCGACCGTCGACGCCGTCACTTTCGCGGACTCACCCCTTCTTGCTCGAGCTGACGAGATACTGGACGAGCGCGTCCAGCTCCTGCTTGGAGAGCGCCTTGCCGAACGTGCCGGGCATCACGCCCTTCGGGTAGCCCTTCTCGACGTACGCGTTCGGGTCGACGATCGACTGCCGCACGAACGCGTCGACCGGCTGGCCCGCGCGCTGCGCCAAGGCGGGCAGCGTGTCGAGGTCAGGGCCTGTCGTCGCCGACGCCCCTGCCGCCTTCAGCGCGTGGCAGGCGCCGCACGTGTTGTTCTTGAAGACGGCCGCTCCCGCGACGCCTGGATTCGGCGACGCGACGGCCTTCGTCTGGCTGTGCAGCCACTTGTCGAAGGCTGCCGGCGTCATCACGATCGCGCTCGTCCGCATCACCGAGTGGCCGAGGCCGCAGAGCTCCGTGCAGATCACCGAGAACGTGCCGAGCCGGTTCGGCGTGATGTGCAGCCTCGTCGTGATCCCGGGCACCGTGTCCTGCTTCTGGTTGAACTCGGGCACCCAAAAGGAGTGGATCACGTCCTTCGCGGTGAACACGAGCTCGACCGAGCGGCCCTTCGGCAGCCGCAGGGTGCCGCTCGTCAGGCCCTTTGCCTCCGGGTAGCTGAAGCTCCAGGCGAACTGCTGCGCCGTCACGTTCACGCGCAGGACGTTGGCGCCGAGCGCGTCATTCCGGGCGAGCACGATTGCGCTCAGGATCCCGATCGACGTCACGAGCACCGTCGGGATGATCGTCCAGACGATCTCGAGGCCGGTGTGGCCGTGGATCGGCGGCCCGTCCGAGTCGTCGTCGGCCGCGGCGCGGAAGTGGGTGATCGCGTAGATCATCACCGCAGCGACGACGGCGAAGACGACGATGCAGATCACGATCACGAACCAGAAGAGGGGCTTGATGCGCGCCGCCTCCTTCGAGGCCGGTGTCGGCAGCCAGGGGAAGGCAAGCGCGACCACCGCGGCGATTCCGCCGGCGACGATCCCGATCCCGAGCAGCGACGCGATGGAACCCCTGCGCATCCGGGCGTGAGACTAATAGAAACGGATCGCGGGGGAACCCACCACCGCACCCAAAACGCCGCCCCGGCCGTTACTCCCGAGAGCCTCCGGGGAACAATCGGAGGTCGACACCTGCCAGCAGCATCGACAAAGGAGAACGAAATGGGTTTCGGAGTTGGGATGCTCCTCGCAGCAGTCGGCGCCGTCCTCGCCTTCGCTGTGACCAAGGACGTGAACGGCGTCAACATCCACACGGTCGGCTGGATCCTGCTGATCGTGGGGATCATCGGGGTCGTTCTCTCGACGATCTTCTGGTCTTCGTGGGCCGGCCCCGGGTACTTCACCGGCAACCGCCGCCGCACGACGACCGTGGACGAGGGCCCGCCCAGCGGCCCCGGCCCCGGCCTGTAGGCCGCAGGGAGCTTCTACCGGCGAGGGCGGCGCGATCCGCCCTCGCCGCCGTCTCTCCTGGGCGACCGGCAACTCGACGGTGAACGTCGAGCCGCTGCGCCTCATGATCGTGGAGAGTTGGTCGCTCGACGCGCGCAGGGCCTCCTGCGCCTGCGTGCGCACGGCCGCCGCCGCGAGGGGTTCGCAATCGTGCGAGAGAGCTTCACCTCTGCGTCGTTCCAGACGTACGAGCTCTGCGGCCCCCAAGTGCGCACGACCGCCGGCGGAAGAAAAGAGGCGCATCGAAGCTACAATGGCCGCCGCTGCGGGCCGTTAGCTCAGCTGGTAGAGCAGGGGACTCTTAATCCCAAGGTCGAAGGTTCGATCCCTTCACGGCCCATATCGCCGGGCTTCGCCGGCTTCACGGGGGAAACCATGTTTCCCCCGTGGGCCCCCTTCTTCGTTGGGCTCTCGGCGGATCGTCTCACTGCTGCGCGGAACACGTTCCGCTCCGCGACGGCTGGGCAGCACGCCTCGGCCCGTTACGCCGCGTCCGATGTCACATCCGGCAGGCGGGCGTGCCGCCCGGAAGGCGGTGACGCCACCGGGCGACCAACGGATAGATGCCTCCCGCGATCCAGCGGAACGGTGGGATGAGCAGGAAACGGCCGCAGACTGCGGGCCAACCGGACGCGGCCGCCAGCGCCTCGGCGATTGCGAGGTGGCCGCGCGAGCGATGGCCCGCTTCGTCGATCCACCACGCGGCTGAGTGCACATCGTCGCGCGTGAGTTCGAGACGCTCGAGCTCGTCCGGCGCCAGATGCTGCCACGCGACGGCTTGCGCACGACCGCGCCACCGCGCGGCGACCCATTGCGCGCTTGCGGTGCAGAACGTGCAGTCACCGTCGTAGACGAGGAGAGGAGCCGAGCGATTGCCCACAGTGCAACAGTACGAGTTGTCGGAGTTGGTTCGGCGGAGTATGCCTAGGCATTGCATAGCGGTGATTTGACGAGGCGGTTCGGCGGCTGTTAGAGAGGCGCGGTGAGACGAACTCTGCTCGCCGTTGCCGCTGTCCTGCTCGCGCTGACTCCGTCGGCTGTGTCGGCTCATACGTCGGGGAGCGGTGAGCTCACGATCTTCGCTGCTGCGTCGTTGACCGACGTCTTTGCGCAACTCGCGCCGCACGCGAGGTTGGGGTTCGCCGGGTCAGACCAGTTGGCGCTCCAGATCCAGCAGGGGGCGCGTGCTGACATCTTCGCGGCCGCGAGCCCGAAGTATCCCGAGCTGCTCTACCGGCAGGGGCTCGTCGAGAAGCCGGTCGCATTCGCGACCAACGCGCTCGTGCTCGTCGTGCCGAAGGCGAACCCCGCCGGCATCCACACCGTCGACGACCTGACCAGGTCCGGCGTGAAGCTCGTGATCGGCGATCCGAGCGTCCCCGTCGGGTCGTACACGCGCACCGTGCTGACGAACCTCGGCCTGAGCGCGGCCGTGCTGAAGAACGTCGTCAGCGAGGAGACCGACGTCCGCAACGTCCTCGG
>JANMWV010000230.1:0-1966 GCA_031394165.1 Actinomycetes bacterium | reverse complement strand
AGTGCCCGCTCCCACGCGTAGTGCGCACGGACGACATCCGCGAAGAAGCCGCTGCCGATGAGCTCCGTCGGCGCGGTGTCGGCCTCGCTGCCGCGCGGATCGAGCTGCTCCCGGGGCTCGGGCTGCGTCGCGGCAGCGGTGTCCTCGATCGTCTCCGTCACGTCGTCCTCCCGGCGAGCTGCGGCGCGGGGGTGGCGGCCGCTGCGGCGTCGCCACCGGCTCCGGCGAACGTGCGGTGATACGTGTTCTCGTAGTCGGCGAGGTCGAACTTGTCGAGGAACTTCTTCGCCGCGTCGCGGCCGTTCTGGATCAACATGTCCTGGGCGCTGGCGGGGAGGTTGAAGTCGGTGGTGCCGACCGTCCCCGCGTTCACGGCGACCGTGCGCACGCGGGTCGAATGCGAGACGAAGCGCGCGTCCCACGCCTCCTGCGACGTGTGGAAGATGTCGAAGCCGAAGCGCAGCGCCCAGGGCATCCGTGAGACGACGGCGTTCAGGCCGCCGCCGACGCCCTTGCCGCCGGTGAGGGTGAAGCCGAAGGTGGGCCGGCGGAGCGGCTGTCCCGGGGAGTCGACGTCGAAGAGCCACACGGGGAAGTTCGAGAGCGTGCCGCCGTCGATGATCACCGCGCCCTGTGTCTTCAACTCGCGCTCGGTCAGCTCCCGGAACGTCGCCCCGTGGCTGCCCATCGCGCGCATCGCCGCGTTCTCCCGCTCGACGTCGATCCGGTCGGCGAGGCCGTTCACGACGACGAGGTCGGTGTCGCCCGGATCCTCGACCAGCACACGGTCGCGAACGAGCTGGAATGGCTCGAAGAAGTAGGGGATCGACATGCTCATGCGCGCGGCGTCGGCGATCGGGAAGGTGTCCGGGTCGACCGGCGAGCTCTCGCCCACGCGCCGGTAGCGCGGCAGGTCGTCGGGCAGCACGAGCAGCGCGCGGTTGGTCACGTCGACCGCGATCAGCTTCAGCCGGTACGCCTTGCCGTCCTCCGTCTTCGTCGCAGCGAAAGTCTTGTGCTCGAGTTGCTCGTCGAACCAGAGCCGGAATGCCTCGCCGCGGGCGAGGCCGTGCCTGCGGATCAGGTTGCGCCCGCCGCCGAGCAGCTTGCCGGGGGGCGGGAAGTCCTGGAAGTCCGCGAACTTCGTCCGCTTCATCAGAGCCGCCATGTCCTTGGCGTCGTGCCCGCAGGCCAGGTAGCAGGCGATGATCGCGCCGGCGCTCGCGCCGGCGACGTTCACCCACTTCGTCACCGGCTTCTCCGGATGCTCCGCGAACCCCAGGAGCGCGCCGGCCAGGCCGAGCCCTTTCACGCCTCCGCCACGGAAGACGCCGTCGGCTTCCTCGATCCACTCCATTGCGACCAACTCCCTTTGTGTCGTAGGGAACACACAGGCCGCAGAGCGTGAACGTACCTCTCCGGACGCAGGTGGACAAGCATTTCTTCCCGTCATTTCTCACTGCCGGAAGGCGTATCGTCGGGCGATGCCGCCGCCGTCATCGGTCGCCGAGGTCGTGGCGCGGATGGAGGGGATCGTGACGCCCCTGCCGCGCACCGACGGCGTCGCGTGCTTCACGCGGCTCTACCTCGCGGTGACCAGGGGCGTGGAGCAGCGGCTCGCTGGCGTCGCGTTCGCCGATCCCGCCTTCCTCGCGCGGCTCGACGTCGCCTTCGCCGACCTCTTCTTCGCCGCGTTCCAGGCGTACGCGGGCGATCCCGCCAGGGCGCCGCGCGCGTGGGTGCCGCTCTTCGAGGCGCGCTCGCGCCGCGGGATCGCGCCGCTTCAGTTCGCGTTCGCCGGCATGAACGCGCACATCAACCGTGACCTTCCGGTCGCGCTCGTCGCCACCTGCCGCGAGCTCGGGGTCTCACTCGAGGAGGGCTCGCCGCAGCACGCCGACTTCGAGCGCATCAACGGCCTGCTCGCGGCCGTCGAGGCCGAGGTCAAGCGCGACTACCTGACGGG
>JANMWV010000193.1:0-1582 GCA_031394165.1 Actinomycetes bacterium | reverse complement strand
CACGCACTCGGCGACGCTGGCCGCGCTGCTCGCACGCGGCGACGATCTCGTTACCGCCGCAGGAGTCGCCGCGGCAACGGCCTCGGACGCTGTCGCACACGGACTAACCGAGATCGGCGCCGGCGAGGGGCCGGTCGACGTCTTCCACCTGAGAGGAGCCCGATGACACCGTCTGCTGGTGAGGCGCTGAGCGAGCTGCGCGAGCGCAAGCCACTGATTCACCAAATCACGAATTACGTCGTGATGAACGAAACGGCAAACGCAACGCTTGCGATCGGTGCGCTCCCCGTGATGGCGCACGCGATCGAGGAGGTCGAGGAGATGGCGTCGTTCGCGGGCGCGCTCGTCCTCAACATCGGCACGCTTTCGCAGCCGTGGATCGACGCGATGCTCCTTGCAGGTAAGGCCGCGAACGCGGCAGGCGCACCCGTCGTCCTCGATCCGGTCGGCGTCGGCGCGACCAAGCTTCGAACCGAGACCGCGAAGCGGATCCTCGACGAGGTTGACGTTGCGGTCGTGCGCGGCAATCCGGCCGAGGTTGCTGCGCTCTCGGGGATCGAGGCCGAGATCCGGGGCGTCGAGTCGATCGGCGCTGCCGCAGAGGGCGCCGAGCTCGCGCGTGCTGCCGCGCGGAAACTCGGCGTGATCGCCTCGGTCACCGGCGCCACCGACCACGTCTCCGATGGAACTCGAACCCTCGCCGTCCGCAATGGCCACTCGCTGCTCGCGACGATCACGGGCTCCGGCTGCATCTCGAGCGCGCTGACGGGCTGCTTCCTCGCCGTAGCGCCCGCTCTGGAAGGCGCGGCCGCGGCGCTGGCCGCCCTTGGCGTTGCCGGCGAAGAAGCGGCTCTTGACGCGAGCGGCCCGGGCACCTTCCATGCGAATCTGTACGACGCGCTGTACAACCTGACCCCTGGGACTCTGAACGACCGCGCGAGGATCGAGGAAGCTTGAAGCTCCATTGCATCGTGGAGGACGTCGCAACCGCCCGAGTCGCCGTCGAGGGCGGTGCAACCGTCATCCAGCTCCGGCTCAAGGACGCGCCGACGCTCGTTGTCGTAGAAGCGGGCAGGCCGATCTGCGAGCTGTGCCGGGAGACAGGCGTCACCTTCGTCGTGAACGACGATGTCGAGGCGGCTCTCGCTCTCAACGCCGACGGTGTGCACCTCGGGCGGGGTGACGAGGGCAAGGAACTGGCGGCTGCGGCCGGGCTTCTCCTCGGGATCTCCGCGTCGAGCATCTATGAGGCGATCGCCGCGGAGGAGCAAAACGCGACGTACATCGGCGCCGGGCCGGTCTGGGAGACGCCGTCGAAGACCGACGCGCCGTCCGCGATCGGCCTCGACGGTCTCGCTGCGATGTGTGAGGCAGTGCGCGTTCCCGTGATCGCCATCGGCGGCATCGACGCGTCGAACGCGCGCGACTGCATTTCCGCGGGGGCCAAGGGTGTCGCCATTCTGCGCGCAAGCGCCGACGCAAGCGCCGTGCGGGCCGCGCTCGATGCGGCGTCTTTCTGACGTCGGCGAGCTCGGGCTTCTGGTCGAGCTCGAGCAGCGCGGTCTCGTGCGCGCGATCGAGA
>JANMWV010000160.1:0-5918 GCA_031394165.1 Actinomycetes bacterium | reverse complement strand
GAGAGAACGGGTTCGAGCTTCCCATCCCAAGCGCGGGCATGCTCTTCCGACTCCCACACCTCGACGACGCGCCACGTACCGTCCGGGCCTTCGCCGGCAAAGTGGATGATGCCCCCATCGGGCATGTTGTCCTGGCTGACGCCCATCTTCTCGCGCGTCGCGTCGTACTGATCTTTCGTGACGTTCGGGTTGTTGAACATGCGTGCGAATGCCATGGTGGACTCCTCCTCTTGGCGTTTGACTGGAACGGCATGACCCTACGCCTTCTCGGCGCCTGACGGAGCGGCGCCTCGGTCGGGGGACTGTGGCACGCTGGCCCGGGCACGCTCTGTGCGTCCAGGAGTCTGTTAGCTGCGGGCGCGGAGGGCGGCTAGGAGTTCCTGGTGGCGCCGCTCGTCATCGGACACACCTTCCTCGACCGGTGCTTTGCGGCTTCGCGCGAGCACCATCTGCACCGGCTTGACGATGAAGAAGAAGACGGCCGCCCCGATCGCCACGAACTGAATCAGATCGGTGAGAAACGCTCCGTAGTGAAAGACGGATCGGTGGATCGTGAAGGCGAGGTTGCGGAAGTCGGGCTTCCCGATGATCGCGGCGATGATCGGCATCACAAGGTTGTTGACCAGCGAGTTGACGACCGCCGCAAACGCGAGCCCCAGCACGAACGCGACGGCGAGCTCGACGATGTTGCCCCTGAAGAGAAAGTCCCTGAACTCCTTGATCATCACGGCTCCTTCGATCGGTCATTCCCGGCGTTTGCAACGCTACGACATCGACGACCTCCGGTCGACCACCGATCGGAGTTGGGCGTGCGGGGACACTCCCGACGCCGGCCCAGGTGGCGTTCGCCTATGCGGACCGTCATGATGGGGAGATTGACGGCCTTGGCTGAGACGCGCGCGGACCGGCTGCACGCCGCCCTCTCGACGACGTTCGAGGGTCTGTACTCCGCCGTCGTCGAGGCGAGCTTCGAGCGCCGCGACGGCCATGCGCGGCTGCTGTTTCCGTCCGTTGCGATTCCGATCTTCAATGGCGTCCTCGTGGAGTCGGAGCCGTGCTCGGGGATCGCCGACTCGATCCGGGAGGTCGAGGAGCGTGGCGTCCGCTGCGGCGTGCAGGTTCGCGCGGGGCGCCATCCTGACGTCGAGGCGGAGGCCGCGCAACTCGGCCTCACCGGTCGGCTGCCCATGCCGGGAATGACCGTGGCGCCCGACGAGCTCACCGACGCGCGGGCTCGCGGCCTCGAGATCGTCCGGGCCGAAGGCGAGAAGGGCCTCGCCGACGCCGCGCACCTTGCAGCCGCCGGAGACGGCGCGCCGCTGCGGTGGATGCTGGCGCTGTACGCGCCGGGGCTCTTGGCGCTCGACGGGATGGCGGTGTACCTCGGCCGTGTCGACGGCGAAACGGTGACGACGGCGATCGGTTACCAGACCGGTAAGGACGTCGCGATCTTTAGTGTCGCCACCCCTGCCGAGCACCGCCGTCGCGGCTACGGCGCGGCGATCACTGCGCGGGCTGCACGCGCAGCGTTCGAGAACGGAGCAGATCTGGCGTGGCTGCAGACGAGCGCGATGGGCGAGTCTGTCTACCGTGGGCTTGGGTTCCGTCAGGTCGCGACCCACCTGATGCTCGGACGACCGAGTCCGCAGGGCTCCTAGCCGCCGGTTCGGTCTCGAGCACGTGTCGGCTCAGCGCACGACGAACGTGATCACCGCGTTCCGGCTGGGCAACAGTGTCATCGCTCTGACGAGTCATCGCTAGCAGCACTCCCAAGGCCAAGCGCAGGACCAGTTCGAGGTGCTCAGCCTGCACGCCTCGGTCAAGGTTCCGTACGTCTCGTCGAAGCAGGTGGTGCTGACGAAGGATTGGACAGCGCTCGAGCCGGGCGCGTTCGACCACAAGCTCTACGTTCGCGGGATCGGCACGGTGCTCGAGCAGACGGTGCGAGGAGGCGTCGAGCGCGCCGCGCTCGTCTTCTTCCGCAAGGGACGCTGACGCCGCTCGACCGGCGCGTCGTTCAGGCGACGGTCAGCGGTCGGCAGCGATGGTGCCGGGCTCGTGCCGACCGCTGCCGAAACCCACCCGCCCGCGCTCAGCGCGCGGAAGATGCTCAACAAGGTCCCCGAGGTCACCCTCTACTTCTGGGTGATCAAGATCCTCTGCACGACCGTCGGCGAGACCGCGTCGGACTACCTCGCGACGAACTTGAGCCTCGGACTGACGAAGACGACGTTCATCACGGGCGGCCTGCTGCTCGTGACGTTGTTCTTCCAGTTTCGGTTGCGGCGGTACGTCGCCGGCGTCTACTGGCTCGGGATCGTGCTCATCAGCGTCGTTGGGACGCAGATCACCGACAACCTCACCGACAACTTCGGCGTCTCGCTCGTCACGACGACGATCGTGTTCAGCGTCATCCTCGCGATCGTGTTCGCGGTCTGGTACGCCAGCGAGCGAACCCTCTCGATCCACACGATCTACACGACGCGCCGCGAGCTCTTCTACTGGTTCGCCGTGCTGTTCACCTTTGCGCTCGGCACCGCAGCCGGCGACCTGACGGCAGAGCGTCTCGCCGTCGGCTACACATGGTCGCTGGTGCTCTTCGCCGGAGCGATCGCGCTCGTCACGGCGGCGCACTTCCGTTTGAAGCTCAACGCCGTCGCGGCGTTCTGGATCGCGTACATCCTGACGCGCCCGCTCGGCGCCTCCACCGGCGACCTGCTCTCGCAGGCGCGCCACGTCGGCGGCCTCGGCCTCGGCACGGCGGTCACGAGCGCCATCTTCCTCGTCGCGATCCTCGGCGTGGTCACGTTCCTCACCATCACCAGGCGTGACGTGACAGAGATCGTCGCGTACCAGCCCGCGCCGCACGCGCAGGTGCTCGTCGTCGCGCATAAGACGGCGGCAACGCCGGCACTACTGGCGGCGATCAGCGAACGCGCCGCTCGCGGCGCCGCGAGCTTCCACCTGCTCGTTCCGAACCCTGCGGCGCACGCCGAGATCACGAACGCCGAACGTCACCGGCATCACGAAGAGGGCGAGCACGTGCTCGAGCTCGCGCTGCCCCTGATCGAGCAGGCTGCGGGGCGGCCGACGGAGGGAACGGTCTCCGTTCGCCACGATCCCTTCGATGCGATCGAGGAGATCGTCCACGACGGCGACTTCCACGAGATCATCATCTCGACCCTCCCGGCACACGTCTCGAGGTGGCTGCGAATGCACCTCCCGAGTCGCGTCGAGCGTCTCGGCCTGCCCGTGACGACGATCACGGCGGTCGGGCGGCCGAGCTAGCCGTCGCGGCGGGCGTAGAGCAGGAAGCTGCCGGGGACGCGCCGGTCGTGCCGGCGCCACGCGGCGTCGCCCGGGTACTCCTCGAGCGCCTCGATCTTTAGGCCGTTGCGCCCGATGGCGGTGACGATCTGGCCGAGCCGCCAGAGGTGTCCACCCTGCAGCGCGTCGTCGAAGTAGTCGTGGTGCCAGCGCAGCAGCCGGTCGACGCACTCGGCGACCGGATGCTCCTCGTACATCAGCAACTCGCCGCGTGACGGCATCGCCGCAGCGATTCCGTGCGCCCAGCCCTCCAGGTCGTCGAGCCGCGCGAGCACGCCCTCGGGGCTGTACACGAGGTCGAAGCGGCGGCGACGCAGCTCCGACGGCAGCGCCTGCACGTCGCCCTGCACCCAGAGGATCGAGGGCCACCGCTCGCGTGCGGCCTCGAGCAGCTCGGCTCGATGGTCGATCGCAGTGACGACCGCGCCGAGCTCCGCAAGTTCCGCGGCGCCCTCGCCGGAGCCGCACGCGAGGTGCAGCACGCGTTTCTTCGTCAGGTCGCCGAGCGTGATGCGCACGATCGCGGGCAGCCCGAGCCGCGTCGCCGCCTGCCCGCCGTGACGGTCGTCCCACGCTCGCCGGTTGCGCTCGGTCGGCTCCATCGCTCTCTCAGGCGAGCAGCGAGAAGCCGCCGTCGACGATCAGCGTCTGGCCGCGCACCATCGCGGCGTCGGGGGAGCAGAGAAAGGAGACGGCCGACGCGATGTCGCCGGGCTCGACGAGTCGCCCGGCCGGCGTGCGCTCGACGGTGCGCAGCATCTCGTCCTTGTTCGGGAAGTGCTCGAGCGCGCCCGTGTCGACCACGCCGCCCGATACCGCGTTCGCGTTGATGCCGCGCGGCGCGAGCTCGACTGCGAGATAGCGGACGACCGACTCGAGCGCCGCCTTCGAGGTGCCGACGAGCACGTAGTTCTCGAGTACGCGCCGCGAGCCGAGGCTCGAGATGGCGACGAACGACGAGCCTTCCGGCATCGACGGCGCCGTCGCGCGCGCCAGCGCGAGCAGCGCGCGTGCGTTCGCGTTCACCGTCCAATCCCAGTGCTTGTCCTCGGTCTCGAGCGCGGGGCGGATCACGCCGGTCGCGGCGTTGTGCACGACGACGCGGTACGGCCCGTGCGACGCGAGCTCCTCGACGACGCTTGCCTTCGACACCTCGCCGCGCACGAGCACCGGCTCGCCGCCCGCGGCGCGTACCGTCTCGGCCGCCTGTTCCGCCGCCGTGTCGTTCCGCAGGTACCCGAGCACGACGCGCTTCGCGCCGTCGCGCACGAGTCGTAGCGCGATTGCCAGCCCGATCCCCCGTGTGCCGCCGGTGACGAGCACCGACGAGCCGTCAAGGCTCATCGCGCGTGCGGGAGAGGCTGGTCGCCCCGGGCCGAAGGCCCCCAAGCAACGCACCCGGTGGCCGTGCCCGGGATCATGAGCTTCGTCCGGGTGTGGCCACCGGCGCCGAGCTCGGCAGCTCGTCCCAGCCGGGCCGGGTGCGCGGCTCGCGGCCGCCGTCCTGCGCCTTCGAGGACGCGTGCCCGAGCCGGTCGAGCAGCTCGCTCTTCTCCTCGGCGTAGCGGCGCACCGGATGCTCGGCGGGCAGGCCGGCGACGAGCTCCCGCACGCGGGCGCGAAGTTGGTAGGCGAAGTGCGGCGTCGCAGGCCCGACGAGGGCGTCGATGTCGGCGAGGGTGGGCTCGGCCATGGGAAGAACCCTAACGATAGGCTCGAACGCGTGCGCAAGCCCTCGGCCGTGGACGCCATGCTGTTCGGGACGGTCCTGCTCTGGGCACTGAATCTCACGGTTTCGAAGTACCTGCTCCAGCACGGCTGGCGGCCCCTCGCCTACGGGACGATCCGCTATGGCGCGGCGATCTCGCTCTTCTGGATGTTCACCTACTACCGGGAGCGGTCGTTCCGCATCGCGCGGCGCGACGTGCCGCTCGTGTTGGTCGCGGCGCTCGCGCTCTTCGTCAACCAGCTCTGCTTCGTCTACGGCGTCAAGTTCTCGAACGCCTCGACCATGGCGCTGCTACTCGGGTCGACGCCGATCTTCATCGGGCTCATCACCTTGCTGCTGCGCATCGAGCGGCTCGGGAAGTCGTTCTGGATCGGCGCCGCGGTCGCCTTCGGAGGCGTCGCGCTCGTCGCGGCGGGAGCGGGCGGCGGGTTCTCGACCGACTACAAGGGCGACCTGCTGGCGATCAGCACCGCGCTGACCTGGGGGTTCTACACGGTCGCGATCGCCCCGCTCATGCGCACGTACTCGCCGTTCCGGATCAGCGCGCTCGTGCTCCTGCTCGGCTGGATACCGCTCCTCCTCGTCAGCCTGCCGCAGGTGACCTCACAGGAGTTCTCGTTCGGCTGGAAGGCGTGGCTCGGTTTCGGCTACGCGGTCGTCGGCCCGCTCTTCCTCACGAACATCCTCTGGTTCACCGCGATCGACCGTGTCGGGCCGTCGCGGGCGTCGCTCTTCGCGAACCTGCAGCCCTTCTTCGCGGTGATCTTCGCGCTGCTGCTGCTCTCCGAGACGCTGCACCCGCTCGAGATCGCCGGCGGCGTGCTGATCTTCGCGGGGATCGCGCTCGACCGGATCTGGCACA
>JANMWV010000155.1:0-9037 GCA_031394165.1 Actinomycetes bacterium | reverse complement strand
GAGAGAACTTCACGCTTCGCAGTACCACGCGCGATACCGAGCTCGGCGAGCTGCCCGTGCGGACGCGCGGGTCGATCGGCGAAGCCTCAGAGCCAGGCCCGATGCTGATCGACGAGTACGACACCACCGTCGTCGTCCGGCCCGGCTGGACCGCGCGCCGGGACGCGGCGACCGAGACACTGATCCTGGAGCGCGCATGAGCACCCGCATGATCGATCCGATCACGCAGGAGATCGTCGGCAACGCCCTCGCGTCGATCGCCGACGAGATGGCGACGACGATCTTCCGCACGGCGCACTCGACCGTCGTGCGCGACGGGATGGACTTCTCGGCGGCGCTCTGTAACGCCGAGGGCGAAACCGTGGCTCAGGCGGTGACCGTCCCGTTCCACCTCGGCGCGGTGCCACACGCGATGGACACCCTGCGCGCGAAGTGGGGCGACCGCATGAACCCGGGCGACGTCTTCGTGATGAACGACCCGTTCGACGGCGGCATCCACCTCCAGGACATCTTCATCTTCAAGCCGGTCTTCCTCGGCGGGACGCTGCTCGGCTTCGCGACGACCACCGCGCACCACGCGGACGTCGGCGGCCGGTTGCCGGGCTCGGCGGCGTGCGACAACACCGAGATCTTCCAGGAGGGCCTGCGCCTCCCCTGGCTGAAGCTCATCGACCGCGCCGAGCCCGTCGACGTCATCTTCGAGGTGATCCGCGCGAACGTGCGCATCCCGCGCATGACGCTCGGCGATCTCTCCGCACAGATCGCCGCGACCTCGGTCGCCGAGCGGGCACTCCAGGAGCTCGCAGAGCGCTATGGCACGGAGCGCCTTGCCGACCTGATGACCGGGCTCGTCGAGCACACCGAGCAACTCGTGCGCCGTGAGATCGCGAGCTGGCCCGACGGCACGGCGACGTTCACCGACTATCTCGACTCCGACGGCATCGAGCGCCGCGACGTCCCGATCACCGCCACCGTGACGATCGCCGGCGACGAGATCACCGCCGACCTCACCGAGTCGTCGCCGATGGTGGCGGGCGCGCTCAACTCGACGCGCTCGTTCATCCAGGCCTGCGTCTACCAGGCGGTGCGCGCCGCGCTCGAGGTCGAGATCCCGAACACGTCGGGAGCGTTCCGCCCGATCCACGTGCTGACGAAGCCGGGCACGATCGCGCATGTCGTGATGCCCGGAGCCTCTTCGATGCGCGGCGTGACAGGGTTCCGAGCACTCGACGCCGTGAACGGCGCGCTCGCGCAGCTCATTCCCGACCGCGTGCCCGCAGCCGGCGAGGGGGGCAACACGCTCGCCGTCTTCGGCTCCGAGCGCGCCGACGGCTCGCGCTTCATCTTCTACGAGCTCGTCGTCGGGACGTGGGGCGGCACGCCGGAGGACGACGGCAACGACGGCGTGACGAATCCGGCGAGCCTCGCTGCGAACATCCCGGTCGAGGTCGCGGAGTCGGAGTTTCCGATCGTGATCGAGCGCTACGGCCTCGTGCCCGACTCGGGCGGGGCAGGTAAGCATCGCGGCGGTCTCGCGGTCGAGCGCGTGTGGCGCTGCCTGACGCCCGACACCTCGCTCATCGTCCGTTCGGATCGCGCGGCGCATCCGCCGTACGGCCTGCAGGGCGGCGAGCCCGGCGCGCTCTCGTCGAACCTCCTGATCCACGCGGACGGCACGGAGGAGACACTGCCATCGATGTTCTCCACGACGATCCAGCCGGGCGACGTCTACGTGCACCGCACGGCGGGCGGCGGCGGCTGGGGCGATCCCGCGGAGCGCGACCCGCAGAAGCACGCCGACGACCTCGCAGACGGCAAGGTCACACGTTGACCGACCCGATCACGTTCGAGGTGATCCGCAACGCGCTCGTGGCGGCGACGGACGAGATGGTGCTCGCCCTGCGCAGGAGCGCGTACTCGACGAACATCAAGACGCGGTCAGACTTCTCGTGCGCGTTCTTCGACGCCGAGCTCCGCGCGGTCGCGCAGGGCTTCACGCAGCCGGTGCACCTCGGGTCGATGGTCGAGCAGACGCCGCGGGCGATCCGCGACTACGGCGCCGACAATCTCCGGCCCGGCGACGTAATCATCACGAACGACCCGTTTCCGAGCGGCGTGCACCTGAACGACATCTCCCTCATCTCGCCCGTGCACCACGACGGCGAGCTGCTCGGCTACGTCGCGAACCTCGCACACCACGTCGACGTCGGCGGCGGCGCGCCCGCGAGCGTCGGCGCGTTTCGCGAGGTGTTCCAGGAAGGCGTGATCATCCCGCCCGTCAAGGTCGTTGAAGGCGGCGTGATCGTCGACGACGTCTTCCGACTGATCCTGGCGCAGATCCGCTCGAAGCACGAGACCGCCGGCGACTTCCGCGCGCAGATCGCTGCCAACATGACCGGTGCGCGCCGGCTGCAGGCACTCGCCGACCGCCACGGCCGCGCGACGATCGTCGAGACGATGGGCGAGCTGCTCGACTACACCGAACGGCGAACGCGCGCCGAGATCGCAGCACTGCCGTTCGGCGTCTACGAAGCCGAGGGCTCCGTCGACACCGACGGCTACACCGACGAGCCCGTGCGCCTGAAGGCCCGCGTGGAGATCTCCGAGTCGGGCGTCCACTTCGATCTCGCGGGCTCCGACCCGCAGCGGCGCGCGCCGGTCAACTCGACGTACGCCCAGACGTTCTCCGCGTGCGCGTATGCCGTGAAGTGCCTGATCGATCCCGACCTGCCAGTCAACGACGGCTTCTACCGCGTCGTCTCGCTCGACGCGCCGACGGGCACGGTCACCAACTGCACGTGGCCCGCACCGGTGGTCGGCGGCTGGGAGACGCAGACGCGACTCGTCGACGTGATCTTTGCCGCGCTCCTGCCCGCGTTCCTCGAACGGCTGCCGGCGGGGACGAAGGCGATGATGTGCCACGCCGGCTTCGGCGGTGTCGACCCCGTGTCGAACGAGTACTACTGCTTCCTCGAGACGTTCGGCGGGGGCTACGGTGGCCGGTACGCGAGCGACGGTCCGGACGCCGTACAGACGCACGGCCAGAACACGGAGAACGCCCCGGTCGAGGAAACCGAGCTGAACTATCCGGTGCGCGTAACGCGACTCTCGCTCGTCGAGGACTCCGACGGCGCGGGGCGCTTTCGCGGGGGGCTCGGCCTGCGCAAGGACTTCCTCTTCGACCGGCCGACGACGTTCACCGTCCTCGCCGACCGGACTCTGCGCGGCCCGGCGGGCGCGCTCGGCGGTCACGACGGCAAGGTCGCGGAGTACGTGCTGATCCGCGATGGCGTCGAAACGCGCCTGCCTGCGAAGACGACGCTCGAGGTACTGCCCGGGGACACGATCAGCTACCGCACCTGCGGCGGCGGAGGCTACGGCCCACCCGAGGAGCGCGAGCCGGCGCGCGTCGCCCGCGACGTGCGGGAAGGCAAGGTCAGCGCGGAGCGGGCCAGAGAGGTGTACAGATGGCAGGCGTAGATCCGATCACGTTCGAGGTGATCCGCAATGCGCTCGTCGCCGCGACGGACGAGATGGTGCTTGCGCTGAAGCGCAGCGCCTACTCGACCAACATCAAGACTCGTTCCGACTTCTCGTGCGCGTTCTTCGACGCGCAGCTCCGTTCCGTCGCCCAGGGATTCGCGCAGCCGGTTCATCTCGGGTCGATGGTCGAGCAGGTGCCCAAGGCGGTGCTCGCATACGGGGCCGAGAACATCGGTCCGGGCGACGTGATCGTCACGAACGATCCGCATCCGAGCGGTGTGCACCTGAACGACGTTTCCTTGATCTCGCCCGTGCACCACGACGGCGAGCTGCTCGGCTACGTCGCGAACCTCGCGCACCACGTCGACGTGGGAGGCGGCGCGCCGGCCTCGATCGGGGCGTTCCGCGAGGTGTTCCAGGAGGGCGTGATCATCCCTCCCGTCAAGCTGGTGCGCGGCGGCGTGATCGTCGACGACATCTTCAGGCTCGTGCTCGCGCAGATCCGCTCGAAGCACGAGACCGCCGGCGACTTCCGCGCGCAGATCGCTGCGAACACGACTGGTGTACGGCGAGTGCAGGCACTCGTCGCCCGGCACGGCATCGAGACGATTCGCGCGACCATGGAAGAGCTGCTCGAGTACACGGAACGCCGAGCGCGCGCCGAGCTCGCAATGCTTCCGCACGGCGTCTACGAGGCCGAGGGCTCGGTCGACAACGACGGCTACACGGATGAGCCGGTCAAGCTCAAGGCGCGCATCGAGATCGGGCCTCACGGCGTCAGCTTCGACACGACCGGCTCCGATCCGCAGCGGCGCGCGCCCGTCAACTCGACCTACGCGATGACATTCTCCGCGTGCGCGTACGCATTGAAGTGCCTCATCGACCCGGACCTGCCGGTGAACGACGGCTTCTACCGGGTCGTCTCGGTCAACGCGCCGGAGGGAACCGTTACGAACTGCACGTGGCCCGCCCCCGTCGTCGGCGGCTGGGAGACGCAGACGAGACTCGTCGACGTCTTCTTCCACGCGCTCCTGCCCGCCTTCCGCGACCGCCTTCCCGCGGGGACGAAGGCGATGATGTGCCAGGCCGGCTTCGGGTCCCTCGACGTGGAGACCGCGACCTACACGTGCTTCTACGACACCTTCGCCGGCGGCTATGGCGGACGTCTCACGAGCGACGGCCCGGACGCGGTGCAGGCGCACGGACAGAACACCGAGAACGCGCCCGTCGAGGAGACCGAGCTCAACTACCCGGTGCGCATCGACCAGCTGTCGCTCGTCGACGACTCCGAAGGGCCCGGCCGCCACCGCGGCGGGCTCGGCCTGCGCAAGGACTACCGCTTCGATCTCTACACGACGTTCTCGATCCTCGCCGACCGCGATCGCTCCGGTCCGCACGGTGTCTTCGGTGGGCACGCCGGCCGCGTGGCGGAGTACGTGCACATCCGCGACGGCGTCGAGACGCGACTCTCGTCGAAGACGACGCTCGACCTCGTGCCGGGCGACGTGATCAGCGTCCGCACCTGCGGCGGCGGCGGCTACGGGGCCCCGGAGGAGCGTGATCCGTCGCGTGTCCTGCGTGACGTGCTCGAGGGAAAGGTCAGCGCAGAGCGCGCGTACGACGTCTACAGGGTGGCGATCGCCGATCGGCACGTCGACAACGAGCGAACAAAGGAGCTGAGACAGTGAACGTGCGCGTGGCGATCGACATCGGCGGCACGTTCACGGATGCGACGCTGATCGACGAGGAGACCGGCAGCGTCTCGATCGCGAAGGTGTTGACGACGCCCTCCGACCCGTCCGAAGGATTCATGCAGGCGGTCGAGCGCGCGCTCGCCGAGGGTGGTGTCGAGGCCGGACGCGTGCGCTTCGTCGTGCACGCGACCACCGTCGCGACGAACGCGATCATCGAGGGCAAGATCGCGCGCAGCGGGTTCGTCACGACCGACGGGTTCCGCGATCTGCTCGAGATCGCGCGGCAGGTGCGCCCGACGCTCTACGACACGCAGTTCGAGAAGGCGCCGCCCCTGGTGCCGCGTGACCGCGCCGTCGGCGTGCGCGAGCGGCTCGGTCCGGCCGGCGAGGTGCTGCTGGAGCTCGACGACGAGTCGGTCCGCGAGGCGGCAGCGATCCTGCGGCGAGAAGAGGTCGAGTCGGTCGCCGTGTGCCTGCTGCACTCGTATGTGAACCCGGCACACGAGCAGCGCGTCGGCGCCATCCTCGCCGAGGAGCTGCCGGGTGTACCCATCTCGCTCTCCGCGGAGGTCGCGCCCGAGTTCCGCGAGTATCTTCGCGCCTCGACGACGGTGATCAACGCAGTCATCCGCCCCGTCGTGCAGCGTTACCTCCAGCGCATCGAGCAGAGGCTTGCCGACGCGGGCATCGAGGCGAAGCTGCTCGTGATGCAGTCGAGCGGCGGAGTGTTCGGCTCCGACGCCGCGGCGAGAAAACCGGTCTTCATGGTCGAGTCGGGCCCCGCCGCGGGCGTGATCGCCTCCGCGCACCTCGGCGCGACGCTTGACCGGCAGGACATCCTCTCGTTCGACATGGGCGGTACGACGGCGAAGGTCGGATTGATCCAGGGCGGCCGCCCATCGCTGACGAAGGACTACAACGTCGGCGGGCACGCGGGCGCAGGCATCGGCGGCTTGTCGCTTTCCGGGTATCCGGTACGCACCCCGGTTGTCGACCTCGTCGAGATCGGCGCCGGCGGCGGCTCGATCGCGTGGGTCGACTCGGGCGGGCTGCTGCGCGTCGGGCCGCAGAGCGCGGGGGCGGACCCGGGTCCGGTGTGTTACCGCCGGGGCGGCGTCGAGCCGACGGTCACGGATGCGAACGTCGTGCTCGGGCGGCTCAACCCGAGCTACTTCCTCGGCGGCGAGATGGGCCTCGACGTCGAGGGCGCCCGCGTCGCGATCGAGGAGCGCTGTGCCAAGCCGCTCGGCCTGTCCGTGACGGAGGCCGCGTACGGAATCGTCGAGATCGCAAACGCGGCGATGGTGAACGCGCTTCACCTCATCTCCGTGCAACGCGGATACGACCCGCGCGACTTCATGCTCGTCGGCTTCGGCGGCGCAGGGCCCGTTCACGCGAACGCGATCGCGCGCGACGCCGAGATGCCGACGCTGCTGATTCCGCGCAGCCCCGGGATCTTCTCGGCGACCGGTCTCCTCACGACCGACTTGAAGCGGGACGCGGCCGTGACGATCATGCAACGCCTCGACGAGGTCGACGAGGCGGAGGTCGAGGCCACCTTCGCGGAGCTCGAGGCTGCGGGCCGCGAGGAGCTCGCGCGTGAAGGTCTCGCCGGAGACCAGGTGGAGTTCCTGCGCCAGCTCGACGTCCGCTACGTCGGCCAGAGCTACGAGCTCACGATTCCGGCGGGAGACGGCCTGCTCGAGCGCTTCCACGCCGAGCACGACCGCACCTACGGCTTCGCAGCGGCCGCGGAGCCGGTCGAGCTCGTCAGTTTGCGCCTCACGTCCATCGGCCGGATCGCGAAGCCGCCTGTTCAGCGGCTCGAACGGGGCGAGACGCCGGAGCCCAAGGAGCGCCGCGCGGTCTACTTCGCCGAGACGAACGGGTACGCCGACTGTCCGATCTACGACCGCTACGGCCTGCCCGCAGGCGCTGCGTTCGCTGGGCCGGCAGTCGTCGAGGAGTTCGATTCGACAACCGTCGTCCATCCCGGCTTCGCCGTGAGGGTGGACGAGACCGGGAACCTGATCATCGAAAGGGAGAGCGCGTGAGCTACGGGATCGTCGTCTCGAAAGACGTGCTGGTGACCATGCGAGACGGGATCCGGCTCGCGACCGACCTCCACCGGCCCGGTCGCGACGGAGAGCTGGTCGAGGGGCGCTTCCCCACCATCGTCTGCCTGACGCCGTACGACAAGACGGAGCGCCGGTACACCGAGATCGCCGACTTCTTCGTGCCGCATGGGTACGCCGTCGTGCTGCAGGACATTCGCGACCGTCATCGCTCCGAAGGCACGAAGGAGTACTTCCACAGCGCGACGCCGCACACCGGCAGAGACGGCTACGACACGATCGAGTGGATCGCCGCGCAGCCCTGGTCGGACGGTCGCACCGGCATGGTCGGTAGCTCCTACGCGGCGATCACGCAGATCCGCACCGCACTCGAGGCGCCGCCGCATTTGACGGCGATCTGGCCCGACGTCGTGCCGACGAACGTGTACCACCACCAGACGCGCGAGGGCGGCGCGATGCAGCTGCATATGTTCTGGGCGCTGTACATCCACGCCGCAGATGCGCAGGAGGTGCAGGGCGACGCTGCGAAGCAGGAGGACGTCTGGAACGACCTGCGCAATCTCCGGCAGCTGTTCTGGCAGTGGCCGTGGCACAGGGGCGAGCTCGCCTTGAAGCACGTGCCTCCCCTCGACGAAGCGCTCGAGCACTACGTCTCGCGTGGCGCGTACGACGAGTGGTGGGCGAGGAAGGAGAACGACTTCACGAGCTTCTGGCCCGATCACGCGGACATCCCCGTGACGATGTCGACCGGCTGGTATGACGGCTTCCCGCACTCCGACACCGAATACTTCGCCGCGATGGCCGCACAGAACGCGGCGCCGCAGCGGTTGATCGTCGGTCCCTGGAGTCACGTCGGCATGCGCAGTGACGTGACCTGGACGCTCGACGTCGACTTCGGTCCCGACTCGCGCTGGGGGCCGCAACGGTACTTCGACGAGCAGTTGCGCTACTTCGACGCATACCTCAAGGACGGGAGCCCGCTCGACGACGCGCCCGTCAAGATCTTCGTGATGGGCGGCGGCACCGGCCGCAAGACCGACCAGGGGAAGCTCGACCACGGCGGCCGCTGGCGCGACGAGCAGGAGTGGCCGCTCGCGCGCGCGAGCGAGAAGACGTACTGGCTCGCGGGCGGCGCGCTGACGGAGAGCGAAACTGCCGCGGAGCCGCGGACGTTCACCTACGACCCGGCCGACCCGGTGCCGACGATCGGCGGTAACTACTGCGCCGTCGGCGAGTTCCCGGCCCAGGGCGAAGGAATGGAGCCGATGTGGATGCGCCTGCTCAACCCGGCGCTGCTGCTGCGGAACATCATGACGCCCGGCCCCACCGACCAGAAGGAGTCGGCGGACTTCTTCACCGCACGGGAGCCGTATCAGCGCCTCTCGGAGCGGCTCGACGTGCTCGTCTACCAGACCGAGCCGCTCGCCGAGCCGGTCGAGGTGACCGGCCGCGCCGTCGTCCACCTGCGAATCTCGTCCTCTGCGGTCGACACCGACTTCACCGCGAAACTGATCGACGTCTATCCGCCGAACGAAGACTATCCGGAGGGCTACGACATGCTGATCAACGACTCGATCATCCGCTGCCGCTATCGCGAGGGCTTCGAGCAGGAGGTTCTGATGGAACCAGGGAAGCAGTACGACGTCTCGATCGTGCTGCCGGCGACGTCGAATCTCTTTGCGGCCGGGCACCGGATCCGCATCGACGTCTCGTCGTCGAACTTCCCCCGGCTCGAGCGCAACCCGAACACGGGCGCGCCGATCGGCAGCCGTGGGCCGATGGTCA
>JANMWV010000225.1:0-5745 GCA_031394165.1 Actinomycetes bacterium | reverse complement strand
CTCGATCGTGCGAACTGCAGCGCGCACCTCGCGTCGGCGAATGTCCTGAAGGCGCAGTCCAGTTCGCTTGCCCGTCAACGCGTAGTACTCCGACGCGACTGCGGAGAGTCCCGACGTCGAGAAATCCGGATTCGTGTGGCCGAGCCTGAAGGCCCCGAACTCCGGATGGCCGTAGGCCGCCCAGCCGCGCCTCGATGTCGCGAGTTCGAGCACTTCGTGCCAGCCGATCTTCTTGCGCGGCCACCCGAGTGCGACCGCGAGGTTCTTCCACATCGCGATCACTTGCGGCGACGACACCAATGAAGGATTGTCCGCGGGAACCCAGGCGGCGTGAGCGTCGTGGTCGAGGAGGCGCCCCCACAGCGACGAAGCCGGCGTCCACAGAACCGCCCGCTCGCGTCCCGACGCTATTGCTTGCTCGGCCTCACCGGACGTGAGCGTTACCGCGTCGACCCGGACGTCGTGCTCGCGATTGAACCGCTCGACGAGCGGCAGCAGCAGCTTCTCGGCGTCCACTGAGATCAGGTACCGCACGTGCGTCGTGCGCGGCTTGTCGTCGTGGACGCGCTCGAGCGCAGCGACGGCGACTGCCGCGGCAGCCACGGTGACGACGAGGACACGCAAGACGCGCGCGGTCAACTCGGCTCCACCAGGCCTTCGCTGCTCAGTCGTTGGGCGAGCTGCCGCCGCGACGAGATGCCGAGCTTGCGGTAGACCTTGCCGAGATGGAACTCGATCGTCTTCGGGCTGAGGAAGAGCATGGTTGCGGCCTCCTTGTACGACGCTCCCCCGGCGATGATGCGCGCCACCTGGAGCTCCTGCGCCGTCAGCTCGTCGACTGTCGTCGGTTCGCGGCGACGGGCCTTCTCGCCGCTCGCGCGTAACTCCTGCTCGGCGCGTGCCGCCCAGGGCCGCGCACCCAAGCCGTCGAAGAGCTCGAGTGCGGCCCGCAGCTCGTCGCGCGCGGCTCGGCGATCGCCGGCGCGGCGCAACAGCTCGCCGTGATTGAGCCGTACGCGCGCGACGAGGAACGGCTGCGACGACACACGCTCGCGCGCCTCGGCGAAAGCGGAGGTCTCGCCACCCAGGCCGCGGAGCCACGGCGCATCGCCCGCAAGGTCCTCCGGGATGCCGTTCCGCAACCGCGCTTCGGCGAGATCGACCTCCGCCGGCGGCAGCCCGCGTAGAAGGTGCCTCGGCGCCCCGACGGCGGCGGCGAGATGCTCGGCGGCCTCCACGCGTGCGAGGCCGAGTTCGAGCAGTCCGAGAATGCGCTCCGCATCCGGCGTTCCCCCGCCGAGCTCGGCGGCGCCTGCGCGCGCGTCTGCTTCGCGGCCCTGCAGAGCGTCGAGCAGCGCGATGCCGGCACGTGCCGCGATGCGCCCAGCCGGCTGACCGGTTTCCTCGGCGAGCCGCGACGACTCCGAGAAACCGAGGTACGCATCGGTCCAGCGTCCCGCGGCGAAGTCGAGCCACGCCTCGTGGAGGAGAGCCCGCGGCAGCGCGACGAGAGAGTGCGTGCGCGCCGACGCGGCCGCGACTGCGATCAGCTCGCGGACGTCGAGCGTGTCGTCGACAGCAGCGAACACGTCGACTGCCGCGAGCAGCAGCTCGGGGTCACTGCGGAGCTCGGGGTCGTCGAGCAGCGACGTGGCGTCGGCGACCGCGGCGGCCGCCTCCTCGGGAGACCCCGCACGTGCAACCGCGAACGCCGCGAGCAGCGCGGCCGATCCCGCGGAACCGTTCGCGAGCGCGGCTGCCCGCAGGGCGAGGCTGCGGGCCGGAGCGCCGGGCAGCTCCGATGCGGCCGCGAGCAGTCGTGCGGCCCGGTCTCGGTCGAGGGGCTCCACCAGCTCCGCGGCAGCGACAAGCTCGGCGACGTGCACAGTGGCACCGCGTCCGTGCTCGATCTGCGTGCGGAGGAGGCAGTTGTCGGCCTGTACGAGCTCGTCTCCGCCGGCGGCCTCGTCGAGCAGGAGGAGTGCACGCTCAGGCTGCCCCGAGAGCCAGGCGGAGCGTGCGGCGAGCTGAAAGCGGCGAGCCCGGGGCGCGCTCGCCGGCGTCGCCTTCGCCGCGCGCTCGAACATCGCCGCCGCAGTCACGTGCCCGCGCCGCGCACGCGCCTTCAAGGCCTCGAGCTCGAGCTCGTGTGCGGCCGCCTCGTCCGGGCCCACGAGCGCGGCGACCGCGTGCCACGCGCGCCGGTCGGAGTAGCGATCGTCGACGCCGAACGCCTGCGCCAGCTGAAGATGCGCCTCCCGCCGCTCTTCGGCCGTCGCCCGGTGGTAGACGGACGATCGCACGAGCGGATGCGTGAAGGTCACCTGGCCGTCAGCGACGGCGAGTAGGCCCGCTCGTTCGCACTCCGCGATGGCAGAGCGGCTCGCGGCGTCGACGCGCGTGATGACGCGAAGAGCACGCGTGTCCGACGTGGCAGCGACGATGAGCGCGCGCCGTGCTTCGTCCGACAGGTCGCCTGCGCGGGCTGCGAACTCGGCTTCGAGCGGCCCTTCGAGCGGCAGCGGGTGTGGGAGCAGCTCGGCACCGCTGAGCTGCGCCGGCGTCAGCTGCCGCGCGAGGTCGACGAGCGCCAGCGGATTCCCATTCGTCGCCGCCGTCAGGCGCTCGGCGACGTCGGGCGCGACACCGTGGCCGGCGTGTGAGGAGACGAGCGCCGCCGCCGCCGCCGCGCTCAGCCCCGACAGCCGGAGCTCGGCGATTCCCGAAGCGCCGAACGGGTCGCGCGCGGCGAACAGCACGGCCACTCCTTCCGCTTCGAGCCGGCGGGCTGCGAAGGTGAGTGCGTCCGCCGACGCCTGATCGAGCCAGTTGGCGTCGTCGACGATGCACAGCACAAGGCGCTCGTCGGCGGCATCCGCGAGCAGACTGAGAACGGCAGCACCGATGTAGAGCCGCCCGACACCCTGTGCTTCCGCGAGTGCGAGGGCACCGCGCAGTGCCGCCGCCTGAATCGGCGGCAAGTCGCCGATGCGGTCGCGCAGCGGATACAGGAGATCGTGCAGGCCGGAGAATGCGAACTCCGACTCCGTCGGGACGCCGAGCGCGCGGAGCACCGTGGCGTCGGCCGCGCGCTCGACCGCGTAGTCGAGGAGCGTGGTCTTGCCGCTCCCGGGTTCGCCTCGGATGACGAGCGCGCCGCTGCCGCCGCTCCGGGCGCCGTCGAGCAGTCGGTCGATTGCGGCGAGCTCCCCGTCTCGGCCGATGACCACGAGCCGATTGTAGGACGGCCACAGGGGTGGAGCCCCAAATCAGACGCATCCGGGGGCTCTGGCCTGGACAATGCGCTTTCCCCCAGGCCTGAGCCCCCGGGTCGGCGCAATGCCCGCGGACCAGGGAAATGCCGGGCGCGATGGTCGCCGGTGCGTAGTACGTTCCTGCCATGTCCAACTTCTCGCTCACCGAGACCTGGCAGGCGATCGTCCCGAACGCCCCGCTGCGCGAGGTGCGCCGGACAAAGATCATCTGCACGCTCGGTCCGGCGACCACCGATCCCGAGTCGATCGTCCTGCTCGTCGACGCGGGTATGGACGTCGCACGGCTGAACTTCTCCCACGGCACGCACGAGGAGCATCTCGTCCGCCTGCTCGCGGTTCGGGCCGCCGAGAAGCGGCGCGGCCGGCCGATCGCGGTCATGGCCGACCTGTGCGGACCGAAGATCCGCGTGTCCGGCCTCGAGCAGCCGGTGCAGTTGCTCACCGGGAAGACACTCGTCCTCACCGAGCCGGGCGAGGCGCAGCCCGGCGAGATCGCGGTCACCGTGCCCGGGCTCGCGCGCCTCGTTCGTCCGGGACAGGAGGTCCTGATCGACGACGGCCGGATTCGTGCGATCGCCGAACGAAGCGAGGGCGCCCGTCTCATCTGCCGGATCGTGGTCGGCGGGCTGCTGTCGCCGTCGAAGGGCGTGAACCTGCCGGCGACGGAGCTTGGGATTCCGGCGCTCACCGCCAAGGACGAGCTCGATCTTGCGTTCGCGCTGGAGCACGACATCGACTTCGTCGCCCTCTCGTTCGTGCGTACAGCCGGCGATGTCCTCGACCTCCGCGATCGCATCGACGCAGCCGGATCGACCGCGCGCATCGTCGCGAAGATCGAGAAGGCGGAGGCGATGCTGAACCTCGACGCCATTCTCGACGCGACGGACGTGGTGATGGTCGCCAGAGGCGACCTCGGTGTCGAGATCGGCGTGCCGCAGGTGCCCCTTCTCCAGAAGCAGATCATTCGTCGCGCGCGCGAGAAGGGCCGTGCAGTCATCACTGCAACACAGATGCTCGAGTCGATGATTCACGAGGCGGAGCCGACGCGTGCCGAGGCATCCGACATCGCAAATGCGGTTCTCGACGGAACATCGGCGGTCATGCTCTCCGCGGAGACAGCGGCAGGCGACCATCCGTTCCGCGCAGTCGCCGTGATGGACACGATCGCGCGCACCGTCGAGAGCTCACTTCCCTATGACCGCGTCGCCGTGGGAAGCGACGACATGTCTGAGATCCTCGCGCACACCGCGTGCGATCTCGCGGACGACATGCACGCCACCGTCGTCGCCGTCTCGACCGAGACGGGCAAGACGGCCCGACAGGTCGCACGCTGCCGGCCGCAGTGCCCGATCGTCGCGGCTTCGGCGTCGCCGACCGTGCTGCGGCAGCTCGCACTCGAGTGGGCGGTCGTGCCGGTCGCCCTCCCGGAGCCGACGTCGATCGAGGACGGTTGGGCTGCGATGCTCGGTGAGATCGTCGACCGCGGCATGGCGGAGGCCGGCGACACGATCGTGCTCGCGGGCAGGTCCGATGCGCCGCTCGTCGGGGCCACGACGCACGTGTCCGTCCATCGCCTGGAAGCGGGGCGATGACTCGACCGGTCGAGTGACGCTCCGCAATCGTCTGCAACAAGAGCCCTCCATCGTGCGGCCGCTCTACGAGCCAGGCACACTGCTGGAGTGACGAGGCAAAAGTGGACCAGCCCCAGCTCTGCCGCGTCGCCGCTCCCGTGGGTGGTCAAGGGCAAGCCGCCCGAGTGGCTCACCGAGCGGGCGACGGACGAAGCGTGGCCGGACGATGCCGTCGAGACGTGGCGCGAGGCTCTCGCCGAGCTCGGCATCGCCGAGCTCCACCTCACCTCCGACATCCGCGGGGTGACCATCGACTTCGACGGGACGGCCCAGCAGACGCTGAACACCGACGACGCGAGCCCGCTGAGCAGCGCGATCGGCCGCGGCGTCGACCGCCTGCGGGTGAAGAAGAAGAGCGACGAGGGCCTCACCGCGCGCCGCGACGCGCCGCCCGCCCCTCCGGACTGACGCCCGTTGGCGACGATTCCAGCCCGAACGTCGCCCCGAGGGCGTAGGCTGGTCGAATGACGAAGGCGGCCGAGCAGCCGAGACCCGAGACGATCATGATCCGCGTGGCCGGCAGCCCGGAGATCGCCTGGCGCACCCAGCGCCTGGTCAGCCTCGGCGCGAGCGCCGACCTCGCGGCCGAGATCGCCGACAGCGAGGCGGACGTGCACGACATCGAGCGGCTGCTGAAGGCCGGCTGCCCGCTCGACCTCGCGTGGTCGATCGTGCGGCCCGTCGACGAGGCCGCCGTCGTGGCGACTCCCGCCGCGACCGAGCTCACCACTCAGGACTGACCGGCGCCCGCGCGAGACGGCGCGCTTCTCCCGCCAACGCGCGGCGATCGACGGCATGGAACGCGAAGAGCCCCGGCGTGCCGGGGCTCTTCGCTCGAT
>JANMWV010000107.1:0-11276 GCA_031394165.1 Actinomycetes bacterium | reverse complement strand
ACCCCGTCCGCCTCGTAGCCCTCGGGCGACGCGGCGACGACCTCGTACCCGAGGAGCCGGCCGAGCGCCGCGAGCGAGACGAGCACGTTCGAGCCGTCGCCGACCCAGGCGACGCGCACGCCGTCGAGCGACCCGAACCGGTCGCGAATCGTCAGCGCGTCCGCGAGCGCCTGGCACGGATGCTCCTCCGCCGTCAGCGCGTTGATCACAGGGATCGTCGCCCACTCCGCCCACGCCTCGAGCTCGGCGTGCTCGTGCGTGCGCACGGCGATCGCATCGAGGTAGCGCGAGAGTGCGCGCGCGGTGTCGGGCAGCGACTCGCCGCGCGAGAGCTGAAGCTCGTCCGGCGTCAGCGCGACGGCCGAGCCACCGAGGTGCGTCATCGCCACGGAGAACGACACGCGCGTGCGCGTCGAGTGCTTGGCGAAGTAGAGGCCGAGAGTCGCGCCCGGGAAGAGCGGCTCCTTCGGGTTCGCCTTCAGCTCGGTCGCGAGCTCGAGGATCCGCTCGGCCTCGGCCGGCGAGAGGTCGCTGATGCGCAGGAGGTCGCGCCCCGACAGCTCGACCGAGAGTGGAGTGGTCAGCGCGCCCATCGTGTCCTCGCTTCCTCGACGGCCGCGGCGACGTCCGGAAGACGCGGCGCCGGCGGCGGGGGGACGAACGTGCCTTCGCGCACCGAAGCCGCGACCTGCTCGTGCGCATCGCGGAACGGAACGCCTTCGCGCACGAGCGACTCTGCGGCGTCGGTCGCGAGCAACAGGGGATCGGAAGCCGCTGCCGCAAGCCGCTCGCGGTCGAAGCGGAGGCCGTCGATCAGGACGCCGAGCGCACCGAGCGCGCCGGCGACGTCGGCCCGCGCTGCGAACACGGGCGGCTTGTCCTCCTGCAGGTCGCGGTCGTACGCGAGCGGCAGCCCCTTGATCGTCGCGAGCAGGCCGGTGAGCCTGCCGATTGCGGTGCCCGCCTTGCCGCGCGCGAGCTCGGCGACGTCGGGATTGAGCTTCTGCGGCATCATCGACGAGCCCGTTGCGGCGAACTCGGGAAGCTTGGCGAACGAGAACTCGGCGCTCGTCCAGAGCACGAGCTCTTCGCCGATGCGCGAGAGGTGCGTGAACATCACCGCCACCGCATAGAGATAGTCGAGCGCGAAGTCGCGGTCGGCAACGCCGTCGAGCGAGTTGCGCATCGCGTTGGGCGGCGCGGGCAGCGCCAACGTGGAGCCGGCGAGCGCGCCCGAACCGAGCGGCGACGGCGACGCCTGCGCGGCCGCGAAGGCGAACCGCGCGCGGTCGCGCTCAAGCATCTCGACCCAGGCGAGCAGGTGGTGCCCCACGGTGACCGGCTGTGCGCGCTGCAGATGCGTGTACCCCGGCATCGGCGTGGCCGCCTCTTCCGCGGCGCGCTCGAGGATCACGTGTGAGACGAACTCGACGAGCGCCGCGTCGGCCTCCGCGCAGGCGTCGGACACGTAGAGCCGGAACGCTGCGGCGACCTGGTCGTTGCGCGAGCGGCCGGCGTGGATCTTCCGCCCCACCTCGCCGAGCTCCGCCTCGATGAACGAGTGGACGTCTTCCGCTCCGGGGTCGACGACCTCGAGCCCGGCGAGCGTCTGGCGCACCTCGGCGAGCTCGGCATCGTCGAGGATGCCGGCGCCGTGCAGGCGCTCGGCGTGCACGAGCGTCGCCTCGATGTCGTACGGCAGCAGCTCGGCGTCGTTCGCCTTGAGAAAGTCCCACACCTCCGGGGCGAGCTCCGCGCCGACGCGGCCCGACCAGAGTGTCATTCGGCGCTCCCGAGCTCGAGCGCCGGGGCGTCGAAGTGCAGGTGCCGGAACTGCTCGAGCAGCGCGCGCGAGTCGGCGATGTCGTTGATCTGCACCGCGAGCTGGCCGATGCGGTCGCCCGCAGTGAACGCGGTCGCGCTGCGCTCCATGCTCAGCCGCTCCGGGTCGTAGGTCACCGCGTCGCCCTGCGTGTCGAGGATCGTGTAGTCGTCGCCGCGCCGCAACTCGATCGTCACCTCGCCGGTGACGACTGAGGCGACCCAGCGCTGGAGCGAGTCGCGCAGCATCAGCGCCTGTGTGTCGAACCAGCGGCCCTCGTACAGCAACCGGCCGAGCCGTCGGCCGTCGACCGCGTACCGCTCGAGGGTCGCTTCGTTGTGGATCGCGCTCAGCAGCCGCTCGTATGCGATGTGCAGCAACGCCATGCCCGGGGCCTCGTAGATGCCGCGGCTCTTCGCCTCGATGATCCTGTTCTCGATCTGGTCGGACATGCCGAGGCCGTGCCGGCCGCCGATCGCGTTCGCCGCCTGCACGAGCGCAACCGGGTCGCTCAGCTCGACGCCGTCGATCGACACGGGAACGCCGGCGCGGAACGCGACCGTGACGGTCTCGGGCTCGATGTCGACAGCTGCGTCCCAGTGCGCGAGGCCCATGATCGGGTCGACGATCTTCATGCTCGTCTCGAGCAGCTCGAGATCCTTCGCCTCGTGTGTCGCGCCGAGCAGGTTCGCGTCAGTCGAGTACTCCTTGTCGGCGGAGATGCCGTGCGGCAGGCCCCGCGACACGAGCCATTCGCTCATCTCCTTGCGGCCGCCGAGCTCGGACACGAACGTGTCGTCGAGCCACGGCTTGTAGATCCGCAGGTTCGCGTTCGCGAGCAGCCCGTACCGGTAGAAGCGCTCGATGTCATTGCCCTTGTACGTCGAGCCGTCGCCCCAGATGTCGACGCCGTACTGCGCCATCGCCTGCACGAGCAGCGTGCCGGTGACGGCCCGCCCGAGCGGCGTCGTGTTGAAGTAGCGCTTGCCGGCCGTCTGGATGTGGAACGCGCCGCACTGCAACGCGGCGAGACCCTCGCGGGCGAGCGGCTCGCGGCAATCGACGAGCACCGCCTCCTCCGCGCCGTAGAGCCGCGCCTTGCCGGGGACGGCGGAGATGTCGGGCTCGTCGTACTGGCCGAGATCCGCGGTGAACGCGTAGGGAATCGCGCCGTGCTCGCGCATCCACGCGAGCGCGCAGCAGGTGTCGAGGCCGCCGGAGAACGCGATGCCCACGCGCTCGCCGACGGGCAGCGAGCCGAGGATCACCCGCGCCACCGAGAAGGAGCCGACGCTCACGCCGCTCCCTGCATGATCTGCGCCCGCAGCTCGTCCGCGAGCTGCGCGCCGGTCACCGGCTCGCGGGAGACGAGCAACACGGTGTTCTCGCCGGCGATCGTCCCGGCAATGCGCGGATGGTGCGCGACGTCGATCGCCTCGGCGAGCGCGCTCGCATACCCGTGCGGCGTCGTGACGACGACGAGGTTGCCGCTCGGCTCGATCGCGAGCCCCCAGCGCCCGAGCGCGACCGCGAGCGCCTCGTTCAGCCCCGCCTCGGCTGCGCGCGGCGGCGCGTAGACGAGGCGGCCGCTCTCGTGCCGGAGCTTGATCAGGCCGAGCTCGTGGATGTCGCGCGACACGGTCGTCTGCACGACCTCGTGCCCCGCGCTCCGCAGAGCCTCGGCGAGCTCGGTCTGCGTGCCGATCGGCCGGTCGCCGACGAGCCGCAGGATCGCCGCATGCCGCTGTGCACGATTCATCGGTTCGTCACCTCCGTGAGGATCGCGAGTGCGCGGTCGACGTCGTCCGCGCCGACGACGAGTGGCGGCGCGAGGCGCAGCACGTTCGCGCCGGACGTCAGGCAGACGAGGCCGGCTTCGAGCGCGGCGTCGACGATCGGCTGCGCCGGGCCGTCGAGCTCGACGCCGACGAGCAGGCCCGCGCCACGCACGTCGACGACGCCGGGGAGCACGGTGAGGCCGGCCCGCAGCCGCTCGCCGTTCGCGCGCACCTGCTGGAGCAGCGCGTCGTCGAGCGCGTCGCACACCGCGACGGCCGCCGCACACACGACCGGGTTGCCGCCGAAGGTCGAGCCGTGATCGCCGGGGACGAACGCACCCGCCGCGTCGTCGGCGACGAGCAGGCAGCCGATCGGCAGGCCGTTGGCGAGCGCCTTGGCGAGCGTGACGAGCTGCGGGCGAACGCCGAGCTGCTCGAACGCGAAGAAGCTGCCGGTGCGCCCCATGCCGGTCTGCACCTCGTCGAAGGCGAGCAGTGCGCCGAGCTCCTCGGCGAGCGCCGCGGCCGCGGCGACGAACTCCGTCGAGAGCGGGATCACGCCGCCTTCGCCGAGCACCGGCTCGAGCAGCACGAGACCGACGTCGTCCGATGCCGCGGCGTGCAGCGACGAGACGTCGTTCGGCGTGGCGAAGCGCGCGCCCGCGACGAGCGGTTCGAACGCAGCGCGCTTCGCGGGCTGTCCCGTGACGCTGAGCGAGCCCATCGTCCTGCCGTGGAAGCTCTGCTCGAGCGCGATCACGCCGGTCTTGCCCGTCGCCTTGCGCGCGTACTTCAGCGCCGCCTCGTTCGCCTCGGCGCCGGAGTTGCAGAAGAACGCCTGTGCGCCACCGAACCGGTCGGACAGCCGTTGGGCGAGCGAGCGCGCCGGCTCGGTGCCGTAGAGGTTCGAGGCGTGCCAGAGCCTGTCGAGTTGTGCGTGCGCGGCGGCGAGCGGCGCCGGATGCCGGTGGCCGAGCCCGACGACGGCGATGCCGGCGGCGAAGTCGAGATACCGCCGCCCGGCGTCGTCGACGAGCCAGACGCCGTCGCCGTCCACGAAGGTGACCCGGGTCTCCGGATACGTCGGGAGGAACGCGCTCTGCAGCACGGTCGTCATGCGACCACCACGGTGAGGCCGATCTCGGCCACGAGACCGCTGTGCGCGGCGTGTGCGGCAGCGAGCAGCTTCGGGACGATGCCGCCCTCGAAGGTGCCGTCGCCGACGAGCGACTCGGCGCGTCCTGCGCTGATCGAGCGGACGAGCCGGCCGTCGTGGAAGACACCGGGGACGTCGGTGAGGAACTGGATGCGCTCGGCGCCGATGCCCACGGCGAGCGCGGAGGCGGCCTCGTCGGCGTTGACGTTCAGCGGCCCGCGCGCGAGCGGTGAGAGCACGGGCACCTGCCCGGCCGCCAGAGCGGCGAGCACGGCCGGCGGCGCCGACGGCACCGGCCGGCCGACGAGGCCGAGCTCCGGCATCAGCTCCGCCTCGAGCCCCGCCTCGTCGCCGGCGAGCGACACGGCGTCGTCGCCGATCGCTGCACAGACAGCGGCGTTGACGGCCTCGAAGCTCTCGCGGACGACCTCCAACCCCTCGGGCGTCGTGACGCGGCGACCGCCGACGAACTGCACGTCGAGGCCGCGCCGCTCCATCTCGAGCGAGATCTGCGGTCCGGCGCCGTGCACGACGCATACGGAGTGGCCCGCCGCGCGCAGCGCTGCAACAGCCTCCGCGACGCCGCCGGTGGACGCGCCGCCGACCTTGAGGACGACGACGCTCACGTCCGGTAGTCCGCGTTGATGCGCACGTAGTCGTACGAAAGGTCGGTGGTGAGGTAGTTCGCCGAGCCGTCGCCGAGCGCGAGGTCGAGCTCGATCGAACAGTGCCCGTTCGCCAGCACAGGCTCGTCGCCGGTGGGCGTGCCGTCGAGCAGCACTTGCACGGCGTCGATCGTGATCGAGAGCTTGTCGGGATCGAGCTGCGCATAGCCGCCGTTGAACTTCGCCGAGCCTGCGGCCGCGGCGATACGTCCCCAGTTCGCGTCGTGGCCGTGCAGCGCAGTCTTGACGAGCGGCGAGGTGGCGATGCGCTCGGCGATCGCGCGCGCCTCGGCCTCGTCGGTCGCACCGCGCACGGCGATCTCGGCGAGCACGGTCATGCCCTCGCCGTCGGCGACGATCAGCTTGGCGAGCTCGCCGCAGACCTTCCGGATGCACAGCGCGAATTCGGCGTCGCTCGCCGGCGTGCGCTCGATGCCGCTGGCGCCGTTCGCGAGCAGCACGACCGCGTCGTTCGTCGAGCACTCGCCGTCGACGGAGATCGCGTTGAAGCTCGTGTCGACGGCGGGCCGCAGGAACTCGATCGCCTCGCCCGGCTCAAGCGGGTAGTCGGTCGTGATCACGGCGAGCATCGTCGCCATGTTCGGATGGATCATCCCGGAGCCCTTGGCCATGCCGCCGACCGTGAAGCCCCCACCCCCGGCGACACTGCCGAGCGAGATCGCCTGCTTCGGCCGCGTGTCGGTCGTCATGATCGCCTCGGCCGAGGTCGCGCCCCCGGTGTGCGAGAGGTGCAGCGCCGCGTTGCGCACGCCGTCGAGGACCTTCTCCATCGGCAGCGGTGCGCCGATCACGCCCGTCGAGAGCACGATCACCTCTTCGGGCTCGAGGCCGAGCATGCGCGCCGTCTCCGCAGCGGTGGCGCGCGCATCGGCGACGCCCTGCTCGCCGGTCGCCGCGTTCGCGACGCCGGAGTTCGTCACGACTGCCTGCGGCTGCGCGAGCGCGAGATGCTCCTTCGAGACGACGACCGGCGCCGCAAGGAAGCGGTTGGTCGTGAACATCGCCGCGCCGGTCGCAGGCACGAGCGAGCGCACGAGCGCGAGGTCGCGGCGCCCGTTCTTGCGGATGCCGCAGGCCACGCCACCGGCGACGAAGCCCTTGGCAGCGGTGACGGACATCAGACCAGGACTCCCGCAAGCCGCAGGCCGAGCGTCTCGTCAAGCCCGAGCGCGAGGTTCGCGTTCTGCATCGCCTGCCCCGCTGCGCCCTTGCCGAGATTGTCGAGCGCGCAGATGACGACCGTGTGGCTCGTCGCGCGGTCCTCGAAGACCGCGATCTCGGCGCCGTCGGTGTGCTGCACGCGCGCGAGCTCGGGGACGACGCCCTCCGGGAGAACGCGGACGACGTCGCTATCGGCGTACGCGTCCTCGAGCAGCGAGCGCAGGTCGGAACCCGTCGGCTGCACGTAACAGGTTGCGAGCAGCCCGCGCCGCGCGGGCAGCAGGTGCGGCACGAAGCACACCGGAAAGCCGAGTGCCTGCCCGATCTCGGGCGCGTGCTGGTGCGCGCCGATCTTGTACGGCGAGAGGTTCTCGAGCACGAAGCCCGCGTGCGAGCTCTGCTTGAGCTCGCGTCCCGCGCCGGAGACGCCGGACTTCGCGTCGACGACGACGCTGCCAGGCTCGATCGCATCCTTGATCGGCGCGAGCGCCAGCAACGCGGCGGTCGCGTAGCAGCCGGGGTTCGCGATCAGCGGCGTCGTCGCCGGGAAGAGCTCGGGCACCGCGTAGCACCACTCGCCGAGCGCGGACGCGCGCGGATGCTCGAAGCCGTACCAGGTCGGATAGAGAGCGGCGTCCTGCAGCCGGTGCGCGCCGGAGAGATCGACGACGATCGTGCCGGCCGGCGGCGTGAGCACCGCGGCGCGCTCGTGGCCCAGGCACGCGAAGACGACGTCCGCACCCGCCGCGAGTGCCTCGTCGTTCGACACGAAGCGAGGCAGGGAGCCGTTCAGGCGGACGTCGAGCGCCGCCGCCGGCTCACCCGCGAGCGAGTCCGAGCCGAGCGCGACGACCTCGAGCTCCGGATGCCGGAGCACGCGGTCGAGGGTCTCCTGCCCGGAGTACCCGGACGCACCGAGGAACGCAACCGTGGCCATTTCTGCATAATAGCAACTCTATCGCGTAATATGCAAATTACAGCAGCTGGCGCAGGCCACGCACGGCCTGCCCGATCCGCTGCTCGTTCTCGACGAGTGCGAAGCGAACGTAGCCCTCGCCGTCGGCCCCGAAGCCGCTGCCGGGGCTGACGGCGACGCGCGCCTCCTTCAGGAGGCGCCCCGCGAACGCCTGCGACCCCTCCGCCGCATGCGCATCGGGGATGCGCGCCCAGACGAACATCGTCGCGGCCGGCTTCGGCACGTTCCAACCGACGCGCGCGAGCCCGTCGCAGAGCGCGTCGCGCCGGCCCTGGTACACCGCGGCAACCTCCGCAGGCCGGTCGGCAGCCTCGCGGAACGCGACCGTCGCCGCGATCTGCAACGGCTGGAAGCTGCCGTAGTCGAGATACGACTTCAGCCGCGCGAGTGCGGCGACGACGTCGCTGCGGCCGAGCACGAACGCCATGCGCCAGCCGGCCATCGAGAAGCCCTTCGTCATCGAGTACAGCTCGACCGCCACCTCGCGGGCGCCCTCGGCCTCGAAGATCGAGGGCGGGCGGTAGCCGTCGAACGCGAGGTCGGCGTACGCGAAGTCGTGCACGAGCACGAGCTCCTTCTCGCGGGCGAAGTCGACGAGCGCCTGCATCTGCGCGAGGTCGGCGATCGCCGTCGTCGGGTTGTGCGGGAACGAGCAAAGCAGGACGCGCGGGCGAGGCTGCGAGGCCTCCCACGCCTCCTTCACGCCCTCGAGGAAGTCGGCGCCGCCGCCGACCGGAACGCGCGCGACCGCGGCGCCCGCGAACACCGGCGCGAAGAGATGGATCGGGTAGCTCGGACTCGGCACGAGCGCGACGTCACCGGGGCCGAGGAGCACCCACAGCAGGTGCACGAGCCCTTCCTTCGCGCCGAGCGACATCGTCGCCTCGGTCTCGGGGTCGAGCTCGACGCCGAAGCGGCCGCTGTAGTACTCGCAGACGGCCTCGCGCAACCGGGGCAGCCCGCGGCTCGACGAGTACCGGTGGTTCCGCGGCAGCAGCGCCGCCTCGCGGAGCTTCTCGACTGCCACCTCCGGCGGCGCGACGTCCGGGTTGCCGAAGCCGAGGTCGATCACGTCCTCGCCCGCACGCCGCAGCTCGAGCTTGAGGCGCTCGACCTCGGCGAATGCGAATGGCGGAAGCGCGTCGACCCGGCGGAACTGTGTCGGCTGGGAAACGGGGGTCACGCGGCAGATCGTCGCAGAGCGCCGAGCGCGGCGCGCACCGCAACGACCTCGCCGATCACGAGCAGGGCAGGCGTCGGCAGGCCGCGCGCCGCCGCGGCGATCGCGCCAAGCGGGGCCGCGACGACCTGCTCGTGCTCGGTCGTGCCCCGGGAGATGACCGCGGCGGGCGTCGATGCCGCAAGGCCATGCTCGATCAGCCGCTCCGCCAGCCGGCCGACGACCGCGCCGCCCATGAACGCCACGAGCGTCCCTGGCACGCGCGCGAGCACCGCTGCGTCGAGCTTCTCGACGTCGTTCGCGGCGAACGCCGTCACGGTCGACGACACACCGCGATGTGTGATCGGAATGCCGACCGACTCGGGTACCGCCGAGAGCGACGAGACGCCGGGCACGAGCTCGAACCACACGCCGGCGTCCGCGAGCGCGAGCGCCTCCTCCCCGCCGCGGCCGAAGACGAACGGGTCGCCGCCCTTCAGCCTCACGACGCGACGGCCGTTGCGGCCGTGCATGACGAGCAGCCTGTTCACGTCCTCTTGCCGATAGTCGTCGCGCGCAATGCGCAGTGCGTCCGCGGGCGCCTCGGCGACGAGCGCGTCGGCGACGAGCCGGTCGTAGACGAGCACCTCGCACTCGCGCACGCGCGCGAGGCCGCGCACCGTGATCAGCTCGGGATCGCCCGGGCCCGCGCCGACGAGCGCGACGCTCATCCGAGCGCCTGCGTGACGAGGTTGCGGAAGTAGTCGCGGCGTTCCTCGTACGTGGCGATGTTCTGCTTCGCCCACGGGCGCAGGCGGCGCAGCTCGCGCGCGAGCGCTTCGTGCTCGGTGCCGATCTGCGACGCGAACCGGTCGCGAAGCCATTGCGCGAGTGCGGGCGATGCGCCGCCGGTCGAGATCGCGACGACGACGGGGCCCTGGCGGTGCACCGCGGGCAGGATGAACGAGCAGAGCTCGGGCACGTCCGCGACGTTGCAGAAGAGGTTGCGCACCTCGGCATCGGCGAACACGCGCCGGTTCAGCTCGTCGTCGCTCGTCGCCGCGACGACGAGCCAGACGCCGTCCAGATCCGCCGCGTGGTAGTCCGCGGGCACGACGAGGGTGACAAGCGCGCCGCTCGCGCGCAGTCCGTCGACCTTCTCCTGCGCCATCGCGCCGCTGCCGACGACGAGGCAGCTGCGGCCGTTCAGGTCGAGACACGCGATGTAGTGGTCGTCCATCAGATGGTTGAGGTGCACTGTCGGGGCTTCAGCCAGCTAAACGCCGACGGAGTGGATGCGCGCGCCCGCGCGGTCGAGCTTGACGCTCAGCTCGAGGCCCTCGACGGCGACCGAGACGACGAACGCTCCCGGGCCGGCGGACTGCACCTTGACGCTCTCGAGCACCCGTCCCTCGAGCGCACCGAGCGCGGCGCTGACCTCGCCCGCGCTCTCCGACAGCGCGCGACCGCCGGGCAGCCGCCGGAACGTCTTCAGCGCGGCCTGCTCGCCCTCGGGGCCGTAGACGCTGCGGATGCGACCGGTCGAGAGACCGAGCTCGATCAGCTCCTCGAGCGCCTGCGCCTCGTCGTCGCCGAGCTCGCCTTCCTGCACCGCGGCGACGAGGTCGGCGAGGCGGCCGCGCCGCTCGTCGTCCTGCACCATCGCTAGCACCGCCTGCGCCTCGCTCAACGCGACCTCAGCGGCCTCGCCGCGGACGGCGATCACGCGTGCTCCTCCAGCGTGTCCTTGCCGATGATCGCCTTCAGCTCGTGCTCGAAGCCACCGTGCTCGATCGAGCAGTGCATGCCGCACTCCTTCGGCGCGTTCGACTCCCACCACCAGCGCCCGGCGCGGTCGTCCTCGCCGGGACCGATCGCGCGCGTGCACGGGGCGCAGCCGATCGACGTGTAGCCCTGCGCGTACAGCCCGTGCACGGGGACATCGTGCTCGCCGAGGTACGCCCAGACCTCCCGCTTCGTCCACTCGGCGAGCGGATTGAGCTTCACGATCGCGCCGTGGTCGTGGTCGATCTCGACCTTGCGGATGTTCGTGCGCGTCGCCCACTGGTCGCGCCGCAGGCCGGTGACCCAGGCGTCGAGGCCGTCGAGGTGCTTCGTCAGCGGCTGCACCTTGCGCACGTTGCAGCAGAGGAGGCGGTTCTCGACCGACTCCTTCATGAGGTCGAGCCCCTTCTTCGCGACGAGTCGCGCGACCTGGCCCGCGTCTGGCTCCAGCACGTGGAGGTTCAGCCCCTCGTACTTGTCGCGCAGCGCGTCGATCAGCTCGTGGGTCTCCTTCGGCAGCCGGCCGGTGTCGACGGTGAAGATCCGTACGGCAGGATCGATCTTGTACGCCATGTCGATGAGCGCGACGTCGTCGACCTGGAACGCGGCGGAGATCGCGAGACGAGGACTGAACTCCGCGATCGCCCACTCGAGCAGCGCCTGCGGCTCCTCGCCCTCGTATTGGATCGAAAGCTCGCCTGCTTCGAGTTCGTCGAGCAGCTCGAACGTGCTCACGCTTCCACTTCCTCTCGT